>DATEOM010000389.1:0-2328 GCA_035274105.1 Microbacterium sp. | reverse complement strand
CGAGCGCGGCCTCGCCGAGCCGCCTGCGGCACCTGAAGCCGCCGCGGCCGAGGGCGGCGTACCCGGCGGGTCAGGCGCGCGAGGTCTCGCGGGCGATCGCGGCGAGGAACGCGTCGATGTCGTTCTCGCTCGTGTCGAACGAGCACATCCAGCGGACCTCGTTCTTCGCGGCATCCCAGTCGTAGAACCGGAAAGAGGTCCGCAGACGGTCGGCGACCCCATCGGGCAGGGTCGCGAAGACGCCGTTCGCCTGCGTCGGCTGGGTGAACGCGACGCCCGAGATCGAGCCGTCGGCGAGTCCCGCCTCGATGCCCGCGCGCAGGCGCTTCGCCATCGCGTTGGAGTGCGACGCGTTGCGCAGCCACAGGTCGCCCTCGAGCAGGGCGAGGAGCTGCGCCGATACGAAGCGCATCTTCGACGCGAGCTGCATGTCGAGCTTGCGCAGGAACTTCAGGCCCGTCGAGGCCTCCGGGTTGAGCACCACGACAGCCTCGCCGAGCATCGCGCCGTTCTTCGTGCCGCCGAAGCTCAGCACGTCGACTCCAGCGTCGCGCGTGAAGGCGCGCAGCGGCACGTCGAGCGACGCGGCCGCGTTGGAGATGCGCGAGCCGTCCATGTGGACGTGCATGCCGAGGCTGTGGGCGTGGTCGGCGATCGCGCGGATCTCCTCGACCGTGTACAGCGTGCCGAGCTCGGTCGACTGCGTGATCGACACGACCAGCGGCTGCGCGCGGTGCTCATCGCCCCACCCCCACGCCTCGCGGTCGATGAGCTCGGGGGTGAGCTTGCCGTCGTCGGTCGGCACGGTGAGCAGCTTTATGCCGGCCACGCGCTCGGGCGCGCCGCCCTCGTCGACGTTGATGTGCGCGGTGCCGGCCGAGACCACGGCGCCCCAGCGGGGAAGCATCGACTGCAGCCCGACCACGTTGGCGCCGGTGCCGTTGAACACCGGATACGCCTCCACGCCTTCGCCGAAGTGACGAGCCATGACTTCCTGCAGCCGCTCGGTGTAGACGTCGTCGCCGTACGCGACCTGGTGGCCGTCATTGGCGGCGGCGATCGCCGCGAGCACCTCGGGGTGGATACCGGAGTAGTTGTCGCTGGCGAAGCCGCGCAGGTTCGGGTCGTGGATCGTGGTCACGGGTGTCCATTCTCGTATCGCTGTGCCGGGTGCGAGCCCGATCACAGCGAGGGGTCGGTGAGTTCGACGATGGTGTCGTTGATGTCGCTCGCGTCGGAGAGCCACAGATCGGCGAAGCGCTGCGCGAGCGCTTCCTCGAGTCCGTCGAGGCTCTTCACGCGGAAGATCACGGATGCTGCGGCCAGCGGCTTGCCGGAATCGCGGGCGTCCTTCGCGAAGCCCTGCGCGACGGCGCGCGTCCACGCCTCGGTCGCGGCCTTCACCGCGGCGTAGTTCGCGCCTCCGGCGAGCGGTCGCGCCACCGCGGTGGACGACACCACCGCGAGGCGGGCCGACTCCGATGCCCGCAGGTCGGCGTCGAACGCGCGGCTGACGTGGCGCAGCGCCGTGAGGGAGCCCTCGAGGAAACGGTAGTCGGCGTCGGTCTGACCGGCGAGCCCGCCTCCGCCGCGCCAGCCTCCGACGAGGTTCAGCACGCCGTCGAGGGGTCCGTCGGTCTCGTGGATGCGCTCGGCGAGCGCCCCGACGGCGGCCTCGTCGGTGAGGTCGCACACCTCGGTGCGGACCGCCCCTGCCGGCTCGGAGACGAGGGACGAGGCATCCGTCCCCAGTGCCTCGCGCAGCTCTGCGAGCTTTGCCGCGTCGCGCCCGACGGCGACGACCCGTGCTCCGGCGGCGCGCAGCACCTCGGTCGCCGCGAGACCGGACGCGCTCGTCGCCCCCGCGATCAGAACCGTGCGTCCGGCAACTCCTTTGGCGTTCATCCGGCCACCTCCTCATTCCGTTCAGAACACATGTTCTCGCCGAGTGCACGCGTTATGAGCGCGCGCAACGCGTCGTCTCGGCGAGATCATATGTTGTGAACGCTGGACGCGTGTCAGGCATCCGCGCCGGTGACCCCGGCGGTCGACTCGATGACGGGTTTCATCTTCTTGTCGAGCGCCTCGAAGAACATCGAGAGCGGGAACTCGTCGTCCAGCACCGCGTCGGTGTACCCCTTCGGTGCGCCGCCGAGGATCTCGTCGGGAAGCCCGCGGGCCCACTGAGAGGCGGGATTCGGTGTCAGCGTCGAGCGCACCAGGTCGTAGGCCGCGAGCCAGTGCGCGGTCTTCGGCCGGTCGATCGAGCGCCAGTAGAGTTCGTCGATCGCCTCGCCGAGGGCGATGACCGCGGCGGGCACGTCGTCC
>DATEOM010000388.1:0-3093 GCA_035274105.1 Microbacterium sp. | reverse complement strand
ACCCGGCACTGACTACTACACCCGCCGCGACCCGCAACGCACCCGCAACCGCGCCATCCGTGATCTTGAAGCCCTCGGCTACCAGGTCGTCATCACCCCACTCGCTGCGTGATCTCCCGCTCTACTCTCGTACTAGCCTGGCCGGATGACCACTCCGGCCGCCGTCGACGCCGATGCCTCCGGCATCTGGGGCTCGCGGTTCCTGTGGGTGACCGTCGGCGCGGTCGCGCTGATCTTCCTGGCGGCGATGCAGTCGCTCGCCGTGACGACGGTGATGCCGGTCGTGAGCGCCGACCTCGACGGCGAGCGACTCTACGCCGTGGCGTTCGCCGGCACCCTGGCGACGAGCGTCATCGGCATGGTGGCCGTGGGCGCCTGGTGCGACCGCGGCGGCGTGCTCGCCCCGCTCAGCACCGCCGTCGCCCTGTTCGTGGTCGGCCTCCTCATCGCGGGGCTCGCCCTCACGATGCCGGCCCTCGTCGCCGGCCGGCTGGTGCAGGGGCTCGGCACGGGAGGGCAGACCGTGGCGCTGTACGTCGTCGTCGCCCGCGTGTACCCCGGCGCGATGCACGGCCGTGTCTTCGCCGCATTCTCCGCTGCGTGGGTCGTGCCCTCTTTGATCGGACCGTTCCTCGCCGGCGCGGTGACGGAGTTCCTGCACTGGCGCTGGGTGTTCCTCGGTGTCGCGGCCCTCACCGTCGTCGCCTTCGTCCTCGTGGTGGCACGACTGCACGGACTTCCGCTGCACACCGACGAACCCTCGACGGCACGCGTCGCACCGCGCCTGGCGTGCGCGGTCGCGGTGGCCGTCGGCGCGCTCGGGCTCAGCCTGGCGGGCGAGCTCGAGGCGTGGGCGTGGGCAGCGGTGGCAGCATCCGTCGTCGTCATCGGGCTGGCGTCACGACCGCTCCTGCCGCGCGGCAGCCTCGTGGCGGCGAGAGGATTGCCGAGCGTCGTGCTGATGCGCGGGCTCATCGCCGGAGCGCTGTTCGGTGCGGAGATCTACGTGCCGTACCTGCTGATCGACGGGTACGGCTTCTCGCCGACGTGGGCCGGGCTCGGCCTCACGGCCGCCGCGCTGGCGTGGGCGGTCGCCGCCGACGTGCAGGGTCGCTTCGGCGACCGCATGGGGAACACCCGCATCACGCTCGTCGGCACCGCGCTGCTCGTGACGGCGCTGCTGATCGGGGCGGCGACGGCGCTGGCCGGACTGCCTGCCGCCGTCCTCATCGCAGGGTGGGGTCTCGCAGGCGGCGGCATGGGTCTCATGTACCCGCGCCTCACGGTGCTGACGCTCGCGTACTCGACGCCGCAGAATCAGGGGTTCAACTCGTCGGCGCTGTCGATCTCGGACGCCGTCGGCTCGGCGTCGTCCATCGCCGTGATGGGTCTCGTCTTCACCGCGCTGACGGGGACGGATGCCGGGTTCCCGGCCGTCTTCGCGATCGCCGTGGTGCTGGCGCTCGGCGCGCTGGTGCCGGGCCTCCGGCTCGGCCACGCGCACGAGGCGCCGCGACGGGCCTAGAGCTGCCGAAGCGCGTCAGTTCTCCGCGCGGCCGAGGCGCCAGTAACCCATGAACGCGACGGCCCGGCGGTCGACGCCGCGCTCCGTCACGAGGTGACGACGCAGCGCCTTGATCGCGCCGGCCTCACCGGCCAGCCACGCGTACAGGCGTGCGCTCTTCAGCGCTGCGCCGCCCTTCGCCGTGCGCGGCACCTCCCACAGGATGTCGGTGTCGATGTCGACCTCTTCGACGTCCGCGCCGGCGCCCGCGGGCACCAGGCGGGCCGCGGCATCCGTCACCGACTCCACGAGGTGCGCGTGACGCTCGCCGTCCGCGCGTGCCCCGACGCGGTACTCGAACCCGGGGTGGTGAGGGAGGTACGCGGCATCGTCGGCGTGCGGCAGCTCGACGGCGACCACTCCGCTGGCCTCCCGGGGGAGCTGCTCGAGGATCGCGGCGATCGCGGGCGCCGCGGTCTCGTCGCCGGCGAGGAGGATCGAGTCGACGCGCGCGGGCGGAACGAAGTCGATGCCGAAGCTCACGCCGCTGTGGGCGGTGGTCGGCGCGAAGATGAGCACCTCGTCTCCCACCTGGGCGCGATCGATCCAGTCGGAGGCGGGGCCGATCACGTCGTGCGAGACCATGTCGACGTCGACCTCGCCGACGTGATTGCGCACGTAGCGCGTGGTGTAGGTGCGGAACGGCAGGCGCTGCGGTTCGGGCAGCTCGCGCCACTGGGTGTACCAGTCGTCGCCGAGCGGCATCGCGTCGAGGCCCAGCGTGCGCGTGGGGAACACGATCTTGATCCGCTGGTCGAGACCCGGGTCTCCGTAGTCGGCGAGGTCGTCGCCGCCGAACGTGAAGCGACGGAAGCTCGGCGTCACGTCGACGATCGCGGTCACGCTCGCACGGAAGAAGCGGCTGGTCGGTCGGCCGTCGGTCATCGGGGATCTCCAGTGGGATCGGGGGCGTGCATCGGGGACGCGTCGGAATCGGCGCGGGAGTGGTGGCGACCTCGGGGGAGCACCATGGGGGCGCCGGACACCGGATCGGGGATGACGAGCGACTCGAGGTCGAAGACCTCGCGGACGAGCTCGCTCGTCACGACGTCGTCGGGTACGCCGCTCGCGACGAGCCGGCCCTGGCGCAGCGCGAACAGGTGGTCCGCGTAGCGGGCGGCGAGGTTGATGTCGTGCAGCACCATGACGATGGTGGTGCCGCGGGTCGCGTTGAGGTCGGCGAGCAGATCGAGCACGTCGATCTGGTGCGAGACGTCGAGGAAGGTCGTGGGCTCGTCCAGCAGCAGCACGTCGGTCTGCTGCGCGAGCGCCATCGCGATCCAAACGCGCTGACGCTGTCCACCCGACAGTTCGTCGACGGAACGGTCGGCGAGATCGAGCACACCGGTGGCCGCCAGCGCCTCGGTGACCGCACGGTCGTCCGCGGCGGTCCACGAGCGGAACAGCTTCTGATGCGGGTGCCGGCCTCGCCCGACCAGGTCCGCCACGGCGATCCCCTCGGGGGCGATCGGCTGCTGGGGAAGGAGCCCGAGGGTGCGGGCGAGTTCCTTCGTGGGGATCTGGTCGAT
>DATEOM010000387.1:0-4349 GCA_035274105.1 Microbacterium sp. | reverse complement strand
CGGGGCGGGCTTGCCGTCGTGGTGCTCCTTGCCGCCGCCGTCGTGCGTGCCGCCCCCCTCGGTGGAGCGGTCGCCGTCGGTGCTCGCCGGGGCGCCGTGCTCGTGTGCGGTGCCCGCATCCGCCGCGCCGGTCTGGAACGTGGAGCCGACCTTCTCGGCCGAGCCCGACCGGCGACGGCGACGGCGGCTTCGCGGAGCCTGACCGTTCGTCTCGGCCTCGGCCGCAGCATCCGCCGCCCTCTCGGGCTGGACGCGGACGGCCTGGGTCTTCGGCGCCGTCACGATGCGGCCCTTGGTGCCCGCGGGGATGTCGAGGTCGGCGAACAGGTGCGGGCTCGACGAGTACGTCTCGACGGGCTCGGGCTGGCCGAACTCGAGGGCGCGGTTGATGAGGGCCCACTTGTGCAGGTCCTCCCAGTCGACGAACGTGACCGCGATGCCGGTCTTGCCGGCGCGGCCGGTGCGGCCGGCGCGGTGCAGGTACGTCTTCTCGTCGTCGGGGATCGTGTGGTTGATGACGTGCGTGACGTCGTCGACGTCGATGCCGCGCGCGGCGACGTCGGTCGCGATGAGGACGTCCTTCTTGCCCGCCTTGAAGCCGGCCATCGAGCGTTCTCGCGACTCCTGGCTCATGTCGCCGTGGACGGCGCCGGCGTTGAAGCCGCGGTCGTTGAGCTCGTCGACGAGCTTCTGCGCTGCCCGCTTGGTGCGCGTGAAGATCACCGTCTTGCCGCGGGCCTCGGCCTGCAGGATGCGTGCGATGACCTCGTCCTTGTCGAGCGAGTGCGCGCGGTACACGAGATGCCGGATGTTCGCCTGCGTGAGCCCTTCGTCGGGGTCGGTCGCGCGGATGTGGATCGGGTTCGACATGAACCGGCGCGCGAGCGCGACGATCGGGCCGGGCATCGTGGCCGAGAACAGCTGCGTGTGCCGGATCGCCGGCACCTTCGAGAAGATCTTCTCGATGTCGGGGAGGAAGCCGAGGTCGAGCATCTTGTCGGCCTCGTCGAGCACGACCTCGGTCGCGTTCGACAGGTCGAGCAGGCGCTGGTTGTTGAGGTCGATGAGGCGACCGGGCGTGCCGACGACGATCTGCGCGCCCGCCTTGAGCTGGTCGATCTGCCCCTCGTACGCCTTGCCGCCGTAGATGGCGACGACGCTCGTCGAGCGGTTCGAGGTCAGCATGTCCATGTCTTCGTACACCTGCACCGCGAGCTCGCGGGTGGGGACGACGATCAGCGCCTGGACGCCGGGAGCCGGGTCGGCGCCGAGCCGCTGCACGACCGGTATGCCGAAGCCGAAGGTCTTGCCGGTGCCGGTCTTGGCCTGGCCGATGATGTCCTGGCCGGGGAGGCCGAGGGGGATGGTCTGCTCCTGGATGGGGAACGCGTCGACGATGCCCTTCGCAGAGAGCGCATCGACGATGTCCTGATCAACGCCGAGTTCGGCGAAGGTCGTCACGATATGTGCCTGTCCGGCAGTGGGATGCTGCCTGGGTTCATGCCCGGGCGCGTGATCGGCCTCTTCTGAGGTCGCCGCGCGGGCGGAAAAGCGATCCACGCCCTTCTTTCCCACAGGCGCGGGCGCCCCGATCCGACGCCGGGGCCGACACCCACGATACCGGAGGACCCCGGCGCGAGCATGGAGGCGGCGTCCCTCGTAGGCTTTCGTGCATGGTGAAGTGGTTCTGGCAGCGCCGCGAAACGGGACGCAAGCTGCAGCTGCGCTCGCGTGACGAGCTGAGCGGCGGCAATCGCGTCGACTTCGAGGAGCTCGCTCCCGACATCGACACCTTCCTCGGCCAGGCCGCTTATCTGCAGCTGGGATTCTTCGAGACTCTCACCGAGCTGATCCAGACGATCCCCGAGCTCGGCGAGAAGGAGGCCGTCTCACGCGCCGCGGGCGCGGCGCTCACGAAGCACGAGGCGCTCGTCGCGCTGATCCGCGAGCGCGGCGACGACCCCACCGAGATCATGCGGCCGTTCCGCGAGCCGCTGGACGCGTTCCGCGCGGCCACCCACGGCGTGCGCCCGCAGGAGACGATGCTGTCGGTGCACATCACCGCGGGCATGCTCGACGACTTCTATCTCGCCCTGTCGGCGAGCTACGGCGAGACCGGCGACCGCGTCGCCCGGATCCTGCAGGCCGACGACGATCGCCAGGCCATCGTCGAGCTGATCTCCGAGACGATCGCGAGCGACCCCGAGTGGAAGTCGCTGCTGGCCCTGTGGGGACGCCGTCTCGTCGGCGACACGCTGCTCATCGCGCGCGCCGCGCTGCGGCCGACCGACCTCGGCCCGGCGGCCGAAGAGAAGGTCGAGCCCGTCTTCACCGAGCTCATGGCCGCGCACTCGCGGCGCATGGACGCCATGGGGCTGGCGGCCTGACACGCGGAACGGATGCTGCGGCCGCCGGTCGCGAACGGGTTCGGGGCGGTGTCGACCCGGGCGGTCTTCAGCCGATGCCGAGCCGCGCCTTCTCGCGCGCGTCGTGGGCGACGCGCGCACGTGAGATGAGGGTGATCGCCGGGTAGGTGACCGCCATCGGGACGATGAGCGCCGCGAGCCACGGCCACGGCGTGTCGATGCCCACGCCGGCCCACGTCAGGATCGACCACGCCGCACCGGCCGACACGGCGCCGATCATCGGCGCCAGCACGATGCCGCGCGTGAGGCGCTGATGCAGCTGGAAGTGGATGCCGATGCCGACGACCGCGCCGACGATGAACGCGATGAGGATCTGCACGGGACCGGATCCGCTCAGGCGACGAAGCCGACGCGGCGCGACTCCTCGGAGCCGAGCTCGACGTAGGCCAGGCCCGCGGTCGGGACGATGTACGAGTTGCCCTTGGCGTCAGCGAACGTCACGTGCGTGGCGCCGGCGTCGAGGGCGGCGGCGATGGACTTCTTGACGTCGGCGGCGGGCTCGTTCGTCTCGAAGTTGAGCTCGCGGCCGGTGTTCGCGATGCCGATGCGGATCTCCACGTGACTGACCTCCTGCGCGGGGCGACGGATGCTTGCCGGACGACAAGGCTCTGGCTCGCTCGAAGGCTGAGGGCTCCCCGGACGCATGGCAACTCTACGACACCGGGCAGGGGCATCCGCCCGTCGCCGGAACGCTCTGGGCGAACGGCCGATGTCGCCCCTTCGCGCTAGCGTCGAAGGGTGACTTCGGGCAGGACAGACCACGCGGCGTACCGCCCCGACGCGCCGCAGCAGGCCGTGCTGGCCCTCCCGTCGGACGCATCCGGCGTGGTGGTGGGCGCGCCGGGCGCCGGAAAGACCGAGACGCTGATCGCGCGAGTCGCCGCCCTGACCGACGGCGGTGTCGAACCCGATTCGGTGCTCGTGCTCACGCCGTCGCGGCAGACCGCGACCGTCCTTCGCGACCGGCTCGGCCTCGCGGTGCGCGTGGCGACGACAGGTCCGCTCGCCCGGTCGGTCGCCTCGTACGCCTTCCAGATCGTGCGGGCGCACGCCGTTGCCGCGGACGCGGATCCGCCGCAGCTGCTCACGGGTGGCGACGAGGACCAGATCATCCGCGACCTCCTCGAGGGCGACGACGAGGATGAGGCGGCCGGCGCGGTGCGCTGGCCGGAATGGCTCGGCCCGGCGATCCGCGGCACGGCAGGATTCCGCACCGAGGTGCGCACGTTCCTCGCCGAGTGCACGACGCTCGGCATCGAGCCGCGCCGTCTGCGCGAGCTGGGTGAGCGGCACGAGCTGCCGGCCTGGGTGGCGCTGTCGTCCTTCTTCCGCGAGTACCTGCAGGTGCGGGGCGCCATGCGGGGCGCCCACCGCGATGCCGCGGGGCTGGTCCGCGAGGCCGTCGGGCTGCTGCGCACCGCGCCGTCGGGAACCCCGGCCGTCGACCGCGTGCGGGTTGTTCTGGTCGATGACGCACAGGAGCTCACCCTCGGCGGGGTCGAGCTGCTCGAGGCCGTGCGCGCCCGGGGCGCCGCCGTGCTCGCCTTCGGCGACCCCGACGTCGGGTCGGGGTCCTTCCGCGGCGCGACGCCCGAGAACTTCGCCCGGCTCGCCGCGTCGCTCGGGACCGTGCACGTGCTCGCCGAAGGCCATCGCGGCACCGCGTGGCAGCGAGAGCTCGTCGGCCGCGTCACAGAACGCATCGGCGCGGTCGGTGTTGTGGCGCATCGGGGCGCGGCCTCGGGCGCCGAGGCCGACGACTCCGTGCGGGTGCTGACACTGCGCTCGGCAGCCGAGGAGTACGACGCGGTCGCGCGCGTGCTCCGCGAGCGACACGTGCACGACGGCGTTCCCTGGCGCGCCTGCGCCGTCATCGCGCACGACACGCGGCAGGTCGCCGCGCTCGAGGCCGAGCTGTCGGCG
>DATEOM010000386.1:0-2770 GCA_035274105.1 Microbacterium sp. | reverse complement strand
CAGCGCGATGAGCGAGGCGAACGACGCGAGAAGGGGGTTCGACCCGGCTCCGGCGACGAAGAGGGAGGAGAGCTGCTGGAGCACCGTCAGCCCGACGGCGCCGATCAGTGCGCCCGACCACAGCGACGCGGCGTGCGCCTTCACGCCGCTCAGCGAGACGAAGGCAACGGCGACGATGGCCATGTCGAGCAGGAACACGACGACGATCGACACGCTGCGGGTGACGAAGTCGGCGAGCCCGCTCTGGCTGATCCCCATCCACTCCAGCGCCGCGCCGACGAACGTGGTGCCGACGAAGGTCGCGCCGGCCGTCAGCACGAATCCGCCGCCGATCGCGATGGCGAGCAGCAGATTACGCAGGATGACCCAGATCCAGAAGACGTCGTCATGCACCTTGTCGGCGAGCGAGCGCAGCGCGACGCGCAGTGACCCGATGGCGCCGATCGCCGCACCGACAAGACCGACCAGGGCGATGATGCCGGCGACCGTGAGGCCGGCCGGAGCTTCGATCGTGGCGACGTCGATGAGGCCGTCGTCTCCGGTTCCGAGCAGGCCTGGGATCGCAGCATCCACCGCATCGATCAACGATTGCCACGCGGCGGGGTTGTCGGCGAGCCAGATCGAGGCGAACGAGAAGCCGAGCAGCACTCCCGCGAACACCGAGAACAGCGACCGGTAGGTGACGCTGTCGGACAGCATGGGACCGCGGCGTTCGAGGTAGTGGAACCACACGCGCACCGGTCGGAGGGACAGGGCCCAGGCCGTGAGCTTCGCGATCAGGTCCGCCATGGCGCCACCCTATCGAGTGCGCCAATCCTGAGGGTCAGGCTTGACGCGCGGCCGATAGTCTGTCCGATGGGGATAGGGGAATCACCATGAGGGGTCTTGCACAGACGCTCGTGCTCACCGGGGCCGTACGAGCAGCAGATATGTCAGCCGCGCTCGCGGAGGTGGGTGACGGGCCCGAGCTGCAGCGGGCGCTCGTCAACGCGAAGCTCGTGACCGAGTCGCAGGTCGCCGAGGCGATCGCGCTGCACACCGGCCACCGCTACGTCGACCTGGCCAACACCACCCTCGATCCGAACGTGATCGCGATGGTGCCCGGCAACCTCTGCCGCAAGTACAGCCTCATCCCGGTGGATCGCCGCGGCGATCGGCTGACGGTGGGCGTGCTGGATCCGACCGACATCGTGGCTCTCGACGACGTCGCCTCGATCACGGACCTCTTCGTCGAGCCGGTCGTGGTCGCCGAAGATGCGCTGACGCAGATGTTCGAGCGCTTCCTGCGCTCGGACGAAGAGCTCAGCGAGCTGTCGAGCTCGATCGAGGAGTCGAGCGAGGCGAACCAGGCCGCGTTCACCGAGAGCCTCGAAGAGCAGGACGACGCCGCTCCGATCGTCCGCTTCGTGAACCTGCTGATCGCGCAAGCCATCAACGACCGTGCGAGCGACATCCACGTCGAGCCCGGCGAGAAGCAGCTGACCGTGCGGTTCCGGATCGACGGTGTGCTGCACGAGATGCAGAAGGCCGATCGAGCCATTCAGGACGGCATCATCTCGCGGCTGAAGATCATGTCGTCGATCGACATCGCCGAGAAGCGCAAGCCGCAGGACGGCCGCCTCTCGGTCACGCACGAGAACCGCACTGTCGACCTCCGCGTCGCGACGCTGCCCACCGTGTGGGGCGAGAAGATCGTCATGCGAATCCTCGACAACACCGGCCAGACCATGACGATGCGCGACCTGCTGTTCTCGAGCACCAACGAGAAAAGGTTCCGTGAGGCGATCACGAAGCCGCACGGCATGATCCTCGCGACCGGGCCGACGGGCTCGGGCAAGTCGACGAGCCTGTACACCGCGCTTCGTTCGATCGCCAACCCGAAGATCAACGTCATCACGGTCGAGGATCCGGTCGAGTACCGCATCGCCGGCATCAACCAGGTGCAGGTGAACAACCGCGCCGGGCTGACGTTCGCGACGGCGCTGCGGTCGATCCTGCGGTCGGACCCGGACGTGGTGCTCGTCGGTGAGATCCGCGACTTCGAGACGGCGAACATCTCGATCGAGGCGGCGCTGACGGGGCACCTGGTGCTGTCGACGCTGCACACGAACGACGCGCCTTCGGCGCTGACGCGGTTGACGGAGATCGGCTGTGAGCCGTTCCTGGTGGCGACGGCGCTGTCGGCGGTGATCGCGCAGCGGCTGGCGCGGCGGCTGTGCATGCGGTGCCGCGAGCCGCTTGTGGAGACTTCGGAGGTGTTGACCTCGCTGGGCTTCCCGCATGACCCTGCCGATCTGCCCGAGCTCTTCAAGGCGGTGGGATGCCCCGCCTGCAGCGGCACCGGATACCGCGGGCGTGTCGCGCTGCACGAGGTGATGACGCTGAGCGACGAGCTCGAGTCGCTGGTGGTGACGCGGTCGACGGGGTCGGAGATCCGTCAGGTGGCGCTGGAGCAGGGGATGATCTCGCTCCGCGAGGACGGATGGTCGAAGGTCGCGCAGGGGCTGACGACGATTGAAGAGGTGCTACGGGTCACGGTGTGAGTGGACCGCGCTTCGCTTTCCCCGCTCGTTGAGCGAGCGAGGAACGAGCGAGTCGAAACGCGTTTGACCCGGCGCACAAACTCAACGACCGGCGCCCTGCGCACCGGTCGTCGAGTGAATCCTGCTTCTATGCCTGCTTGGCCAGCTCTCCGTAGAGGGTGAAGATCGGCAGGTAGAGCGAGATCACCATGCCGCCGATGACGATGCCGAGGCCCACGATGAGGATC
>DATEOM010000385.1:0-2065 GCA_035274105.1 Microbacterium sp. | reverse complement strand
CAGCGCGATGAGCGAGGCGAACGACGCGAGAAGGGGGTTCGACCCGGCTCCGGCGACGAAGAGGGAGGAGAGCTGCTGGAGCACCGTCAGCCCGACGGCGCCGATCAGTGCGCCCGACCACAGCGACGCGGCGTGCGCCTTGACGCCGCTCAGCGAGACGAAGGCGACGGCGACGATCGCCATGTCGAGCAGGAACACGACGACGATCGACACGCTGCGGGTGACGAAGTCGGCGAGCCCGCTCTGGCTGATCCCCATCCACTCGAGCGCTGCTCCGACGAACGTCGTGCCGACGAAGGTCGCGCCGGCCGTCAGCACGAATCCGCCGCCGATCGCGATGGCGAGCAGCAGATTGCGCAGGATCACCCAGATCCAGAAGACGTCGTCATGCACCTTGTCGGCGAGCGAGCGCAACGCGACGCGCAGCGACCCGATGGCGCCGATCGCCGCACCGACCAGACCGACCAGGGCGATGATGCCGGCGACCGTGAGGCCGGCGGGCGCTTCGATGGTGCCGACGTCGATCAGGCCGTCGCCCCCGGTTCCGAGCAGGCCCGGGATCGCAGCATCCACCGCACCGATCAACGACTGCCACGCAGCGGGGTTGTCGGCGAGCCAGATCGAGGCGAACGAGAAGCCGAGCAGCACTCCGGCGAACACCGAGAACAGCGACCGGTACGTGACGCTGTCGGAGAGCATGGGGCCGCGGCGTTCGAGGTAGTGGAACCAGACGCGCACCGGTCGGAGGGAGAGCGCCCAGGCCGTCAGTTTCGCGATCAGGTCCGCCATGGCGCCACCTTATCGAGTGCGCCAATCCTGAGGGTCAGGCTTGACGCGCGGCAGATAGTCTGTCCACTGGGGATAGGGGTGTGCCGTGAGAGGTCTTGCACAGACGCTGGTGCTCACAGGAGCAGTGAGAGCTGCCGATATGTCGGCTGCCCTCGCTCAGGTGGGCGAGGGTCCGGAGCTGCAGCGATTGCTGGTGAGCTCGAAGCTGGTGACCGAGGGGCAGGTGGCCGAGGCGATCGCCCTGCACACCGGCCACCGGTACGTCGACCTCGCCGAGATGCCGCTCGACCCGAACGTGGTCGCGCTCGTGCCGGGCAACCTCTGTCGTAAGTACGGATTGATCCCGGTCGACCGCCGTGGCGAACGTTTGACCGTGGGTGTGCTCGACCCGACCGATATCGTCGCGCTCGACGACGTCGCCTCGATCACGGATCTCTTCGTCGAGCCGGTCGTCGTCGCCGAAGACGCGCTGACGAACATGTTCGAGCGGTTCCTGCGCTCCGACGAAGAGCTCAGCGAGCTGTCGATGTCGATCGAGGAGTCGAGCGAGGCCACAGAGGCGGCCTTCACCGAGAGCCTCGAAGAGCAGGACGACTCGGCGCCGATCGTGCGCTTCGTGAACCTGCTGATCGCGCAGGCCATCAACGACCGCGCGAGCGACATCCACGTCGAGCCGGGCGAGAAGCAGCTCACCGTACGGTTCCGCATCGACGGCGTGCTGCACGAGATGCAGAAGGCCGACCGAGCCATCCAGGACGGCATCATCTCGCGCCTCAAGATCATGTCGTCGATCGACATCGCCGAGAAGCGCAAGCCGCAGGACGGCCGGCTCTCGGTCACGCACGAGAACCGCACCGTCGACCTCCGCGTCGCGACGCTGCCGACGGTGTGGGGCGAGAAGATCGTCATGCGCATCCTCGACAACACCGGTCAGACCATGACGATGCGCGATCTGCTGTTCTCGAGCACGAACGAGAAGCGGTTCCGCGAGGCGATCACGAAGCCGCACGGCATGATCCTGGCCACGGGGCCGACGGGTTCGGGAAAGTCGACGAGCCTCTACACGGCGCTTCGTTCGATCGCCAACCCGAAGATCAACGTCATCACCGTCGAAGATCCAGTGGAGTACCGCATCGCCGGCATCAACCAGGTGCAGGTGAACAACCGCGCCGGGCTGACGTTCGCGACGGCGCTGCGATCGATTCTGCGGTCGGACCCGGATGTGGTGCTGGTCGGTGAGATCCGCGACTTCGAGACGGCGAACATCTCGATCGAG
>DATEOM010000384.1:0-6650 GCA_035274105.1 Microbacterium sp. | reverse complement strand
CCCGCGAGGGCGCCGGCGAGGTGCAGACGCCGTTGCGCGGCGAGGCCGCCCGCGACCTCAGGGTGGGCGACCGCGTGTGGTTCCGTCACTCCAAGAGCGGCGAACTCGCCGAGCGCGTCGACCGCTATCACCTGGTGGAGGGCGACACCCGCATGGGGGACGCCGCGACCTACCGCGGCGAAGGCAAGGCGTTCCTGTGACGCGCCCCGGGGCCGTGTGGCGCAACTGGGCCCGCACCGAGTCGGTACGACCGCAGCGGATGGAGTTCCCCCGCACGGTCGCCGCGGTGCAGCGCGCCGTCGTCGCCGCGGCCGCGCAGCACATGCCGATCAAGGCGGTGGGCGCGGGTCACAGCTTCACCGGCATCGCGGTGGCGCCCGGCGCGCTGCTCGAGCTCCGCGACCTCAGCGGGCTGGTCTCGGTCGATGCCGACCGTGCCCGGGTGACGTTCCTCGCGGGCACGCGCCTGCACGAGATCCCGGCACTCCTCGCCCCGTTCGGCCTGGCGATGGAGAACCTCGGCGACATCGACCGTCAGTCCATCGCGGGCGCGATCTCCACGGGCACGCACGGCACGGGGGAGCGGTTCACCGGCATCGCGGGCCAGGTCATCGGCGCGACCCTGGTGACCGCGTCCGGCGACCTGTTCACCGTGAGCGAGGAAGAGAACCCCGAACTGGTGCCGGCGGTCGCGCTCGGGCTCGGCGCTCTCGGCATCCTCGTCGAGGTCACGCTGCAGTGCGTGCCGGCGTTCGTGCTGCACGCCGTCGAGCAGTCCGAGGACCTCGAGGAGGTCCTCGGTGCCCTCGACGAACGCGCGGCGGCGGCCGATCACTTCGAGTTCTACTGGTTCCCGCACACCGACCGGGGGATGACGAAGACCAATACGCGGCTTCCCGAGAGCGCGCCGCGGCATCCGCTCCCCGCCGTCGGCAAGTGGATCGACGACACGCTCATCGGCACACGCGTCCACCAGGTCGCGTGCGCCGCCGGGGCGATGATCCCGGCGCTTGTTCCGCCGATCAACCGGCTGTCGGCGAAGATCTGGGGCAATCGGGAGTTCACGGATGCCTCGGCCCGGGTGTTCGCGACCAACCGCTCGGTGCGGTTCCGTGAGATGGAGTACGCGGTGCCGGTCGAGAACCTCCGGCCTGCGTTCGAGGCGATGCGCGCGCTGATCGATGAGCGCGGCTGGCGGATCGGCTTCCCGGTCGAAGTGCGGGTCGCGGCCGCCGACGACCGATGGCTGTCGACGGCGTACGGTCGCGACTCGGGTTACATCGCGGTGCACCGGTACTGGCGCGAAGACCCGACGGAGTACTTCGAGGCGGTCGAGGAGATCATGCTCGGCTTCGGCGGCCGTCCGCACTGGGGCAAGATGCACAGCCTCGGCGCCGACGAGCTGCGCGCGCGGTACCCCCGGTTCGACGACTTCGTCGCGCTCCGCGACCGCCTCGACCCGGAGCGGCTGTTCCGCAACCCGTACCTCGATCGCGTGCTCGGTGGGTAACGGCTGAGAGTCGGGGAATACCCCACATGCCAGGGGGTTTCGCGTCGGTAGGATGAGGTCACTATCGAACGGAGCCTCGGCAATGGAATGGCTGATCCCAGTCCTCATCGTGTTGGCGCTCGTCGTCATCGTCGGCATCTATCTCTGGGCGACCTACAACTCGCTCGTCCAGCTGAATGTGCGGGTGGATGAGGCGTGGAGCGACATCACGGTGCAGCTCAAGCGTCGTGCGGATCTGCTCCCCAACCTCATCGAGGCCGTGAAGGGCTACGCCGCACACGAGAAGGCCGTGTTCGAGAACGTGACGCGGGCGCGGGCCGAGACGCTGTCGGCGTCGGGACCGGCCGAGGCCGGCGTCGCCGAGGGGCACCTGCAGCAGGCGCTGAAGTCGCTGTTCGCTGTCGCCGAGGCGTACCCGCAGCTGCAGGCCAGCCAGAACTTCCTGCAGCTGCAGCAGTCGATCGTCGACACCGAAGACAAGATCCAGGCGTCGCGCCGGTTCTACAACGGCGGCGTCCGCGAGCTGAACACGAAGATCAAGGTGTTCCCGAACAACATGTTCGCCCGCAACCTCGGCTTCCACGAACGCGAGTTCTTCGAGGTCATCGACGGCGCCGCGATCTCGGAGCCGCCGCGCGTCCAGTTCTGACGCGACTCGCGCGGAGCGTCAGATGCCCGCCGGGCACGGCCGGGCCGGCGGCTGATCAGCCCGTGGTCTCTTGCACGTCGAGGTCGCTCGCGCCCGCTCCGGGCTCGTCCGCGGCGAGCGGCACCGGCTCCGCTGGACCCGCGTCGTGACGCGCCGCTTCGGGCATCACGCGTGCGAGGTCGTCGGTGGCATCGCCCCATCGGGAGATCGAGACCGACTCCAGTCCCTGCCAGGCGGCGGCGAGCCGGAGCTCGTCGGCGAGGCGGGACGCGGCATCGGCGGGACTGCCGTGTTCCCACCATGCCGACTGCACCCGCAGTGTCGAGGCGGCGCGGTCGGCCTTGAGATCGACGCGGCCGACGACGTCATCGCCGATGAGCACCGGCAGGGAGTAGTAGCCGAACCGGCGCCGCGGCGCCGGCGTGTAGATCTCGATGCGGTATTCGAAGTCGAAGAGCCGCTCGGCACGATCGCGGAACCACACGACCGGGTCGAACGGCGTCAGGATCGCGGCGGCGTCGACCTTGCGAGGCACGACGGCGTCGGTGTGCAGCCACGCCTTGGCCGGGCGCCCGGCGGTCGTCCACCCTTCGACGGTCACCGGCTGCAGCTCGCCGGCGTCGACGAGGTCGCCGAGCGCGGTCGTCACGGCCTTGCGGTCGGCGATGCGCCAGTAGTCGGCGACGTCGGCGGCCGTCGCCACGCCGTAGGCACGCGCCGCACGCCGCACGAGCTCGTGCACAGCCCGGTCACGGGGGACCGGCGCTTCGAGCACGTGGCGCGGGATCACCTGCTCGGCGAGGCCGTACCGCCGCTCGAAGCCGCGGCGGCCCGCGATCGCCACCTCGCCGAACATCCACAGATACTCGAGCGCCCGCTTGACGACGTCCCAGTCCCACCAGGGACCGCGAGCGCTCTCTTTCGCGTCGTGCTCGATCTGCGCGGGTCGCAGCGGACCGCGGTCGGCGAGCTCGGCGCGCACCCAGTCGACGATGTCGCGATTCGCGTCGAACCAGCCGCCGGGCTTGCTGCCGTACTTCGCACGCAGCGCCCGCATGCGGAAGTCGAACAGCCCCCAGTCGTCGGCGGGGATGAACGCGGCCACGTGCGCCCAGTACTCGACGTACGGGGAGCGGCGGGCGAAGAGCAGGCGGTCGAGCGCCGCGGTGTCATAGGCGCCGAGGCGCGAGAACAGCGGCATGTAGTGGGAGCGGGCGAAGACGTTGACCGAGTCGATCTGCAGCGTCGCCATGCGCGCCAGCGCGCTGTTCAGCTGCCGGGTTCCGGCGGCGGAGGGGCGCGGCCGCCCGAAGCCCTGGGCGGCGAGGGCCACGCGACGCGCCTCTGCGGCACTGAGGGAGGACTTCACGCGCGTCAGCGTAGCCCGAGGCTCCGACATCCCATCGCCCGCCGTTCATGACCGGCGCGGAATGCGACGCGCCTAGACTGGGCCAATGAGCGGCTCCGACGAAAAGCCCCGCGGCTCGTTCTTCGACGCCGTCCGGGACCGCAACCGGGTCGTCTCCACCGAGACGTCCGCCGCGGTGCCGCGCGGCCTCCGGGTCGCGACCGCCTATTCGTGGCGTCTGATCGTCGTCGCGGCGGCGATCGGGGTCGGCGTGTGGCTCGTCATCCAGCTGAAGCTGCTGGTGATCCCGCTCCTGGTCGCGATCCTCATCACCGCGCTCCTGTGGCCCGCCTTCGCCTGGATGCTGCGGCGCCGCGTGCCCCGCTGGCTGGCCATCGTCATCTCCGTGGTGGGGACCATCGCGATCGTCACCGGGCTGCTGTGGCTCGTCGTCTGGCAGATCATGCAGCAGTGGGACTCCGTGCAGGCCAGCACGGTCGCCGCGATCGAGCAGTTCCGGCAGTACCTCATCGACGGTCCGCTGCATCTGAGCGAGGACCAGATCGACGATCTGCTGGCGCAGGGCTGGGCCTTCCTGCAGCAGCAGGCCGAACTGCTGTGGTCCGGAGCGCTCGCCATCGGCTCCACGATCGGCCATGTCGTCACCGGCGCCGTCCTCGCTTTCTTCATCCTCCTGTGCCTGCTCGCCGACGGTGCGGGCATCTGGCGCTGGACGCTGCGGCTGTTCCCCAAGAAGGCGCGTCCCGCCGCCGACGGCGCGGGCCGCGCCGGGTGGGTCACCGTCGTCAACTACGCGCGCACGCAACTGCTGGTCGCGACGATCGACGCCATCGGCATCGGCCTCGGCGCCGCCCTGCTCGGGGTGCCCCTCGCGATCCCGGTGGCCGTGCTCGTGTTCCTCGGCGCGTTCGTCCCGATCGTCGGTGCCGTCGTCACCGGGACCGTCGCGGTGTTCCTCGCGCTCGTCTACAACGGGCCGTGGATCGCGTTGTGGATGCTCGTGGTGGTCCTCGGCGTGCAGCAGCTGGAAGGGCACGTGCTCCAGCCGCTCCTCATGGGCTCGGCCGTCAAGGTCCACCCGCTCGCGGTGGTGCTCGTGGTCGCCGGCGGCGCCATGATCGCCGGCATCCCGGGCGCCCTCTTCGCCGTGCCGCTCGCCGCGTTCGTGAACGTCGTCGCGGTCTACCTTGCCGAACGCGCGTGGGAGACCGGCGCCAGACCCACCGGGGACCTCATCTGGAGTACCGTTCCCCGAGCGAGGAGAGTCCGTTCGTGACCACCGCCATGTCTTCTGCCGACCGGGCGCACGTGCGCGAGTCCGGCGCTGCGTTCGCGCCGGTCCCCGGCGCCCCGACGCTCGCTGATTTCGCGGATGCCGCGGCGACGCTCGCCGGCGTCATCTCCCACACGCCGCTCGAGGAGTCGCAGCACCTGTCGGACGTGCTGGGCGTTCCCGTCCACCTCAAGCTGGAGAACCTCCAGCGCACCGGATCGTTCAAGATCCGGGGCGCGACCTACCGGCTGTCGCGGCTGACGGCCGAGGAACGCGCACGGGGCGTCGTGGCGGCGTCGGCCGGCAACCACGCCCAGGGCGTGGCGATGGCGGCGAAGGCACTCGGCATCCACGCCACGATCTTCATGCCGCTCGGAGTGCCGGTTCCGAAGCTGCTCGCGACGCGCGGCTACGGCGCCGATGTCGTGCTCGAGGGCGCGACCTTCGAGACGCCGCTGCGGTTGGCCGTGGAGTTCGCCGATCGTACCGGCGCCGTCTTCATCCCGCCCTACGACCATCACGACGTCATCGCGGGCCAGGGAACCCTCGGCCTCGAGCTGATGGACGAAGTGCCCGACCTCGACACCGTCGTCCTCGGCATCGGCGGCGGAGGTCTCGTGGCAGGTGTCGCCGCCGCGGTGAAGGCGCGCGCCGCCGCCGAGGGGCGCACAGTACGGGTCATCGGCGTGCAGGCCGCGAACTCCGCGGCGTATCCGCCCTCGCTGGAGGCGGGGCATCCGCTCGAGGTCGCCACCTCGCCGACGATCGCCGACGGCATCGCGGTCGCCCGGCCGGGCGACCTGCCGTTCGAGATCATCCGCGATCTCGTCGACGAGGTCGTGACGGTGACCGAGGACGACATCGCCCGCGCCCTGCTCGTGCTGCTCGAGCGCGCCAAGCAGGTGGTGGAGCCGGCGGGCGCCGTCGGCGTGGCGGCGATCCTGGCGGGCAAGGTCGTCGCGAACGGCCCGACCGTGACCGTGCTCTCGGGCGGCAACATCGACCCGCTGCTGCTGCAGCGCGTCGTCGCGCACGGGCTCGCGGCATCCGGCCGGTACATGACGCTGCGCATCCCCCTGCCGGATCGTCCCGGCCAGCTCGCGCGGGTCTCGGAGCTGCTGGCGATCGCCGGCGCGAACGTCATCGAGGTGCTGCACACCCGCCACGGGCAGGGGATCCAGATCAGCGAGGTGATCCTGCAGCTGAGCGTGGAGACGCGCGGCGAAGAGCACCGCGCGCACGTCATCTCGGTGCTCGAGGATGCGGGCTACACGCCCACGGTCGTTCCCGACTAGCGAGCGCCGCCCGCTCGCGCGCCCCGGATGCCGGGGCCGGATCACTGACCGTTGTAGGTCTCGACCTTGACGATCTCGACGGCGATCTCGCGACCGTTGGGCGCGGTGTACGAGGTCTTCTCGCCCTCCTTGCGGCCGAGGATCGCGACTCCGAGGGGCGAAGCCTCGCTGTACACGTCGAGCTCGGAGCCGACGGCGATCTCGCGGTTGCCGAGCAGGAAGACCTCTTCGCCGCCCGCCACGATCGCGGTGATGACGGTGCCGGACTCGACGACGCCGTTGCTCTCAGGGGCCTCGCTGACCGTCGCGGTCTTGAGCAGGTGCTGCAGCGTGCGGATGCGCGCCTCCTGCTTGCCCTGCTCGTCCTTGGCGGCGTGGTAGCCGCCGTTCTCCTTGAGGTCGCCTTCTTCGCGCGCGGCCTCGATGCGCTTGGCGATCTCCTCGCGGCCGGTGGTCGAGAGGTGCTCGAGCTCGGCGGCCAGGCGATCGTAGGCGTCCTGGGTGAGGAAGGTCACGGGGGCGTCGGTGGACACGGCTGACTCCTTCGTTGGGCC
>DATEOM010000383.1:0-7690 GCA_035274105.1 Microbacterium sp. | reverse complement strand
TCTGGCGGAGCATCGCGTCGACGAGGGTGGTCTTGCCGTGGTCGACGTGAGCGACGATAGCCACGTTGCGGAGGTCCGGACGGAGGGCGCGCGCCATGAGGGAATCCTTGAAAGAGAATGGGGATGCCGGAATGCCGGCATACCCATTCTATTGGGCGCTGCTGTGTATCGCCTTTTCGGCCCTCTGATCAGCTCTCCGCGCCGGTGCGCTGCAGAAGCGCGGCGCGTGCTTCGCGACGTTCCTTCTGCTCCGCGGGGTTGGGCACGGGAACGGCGGCGATGAGTCGCTGCGTGTACGGATCCTGTGCGCCGCGAAGGATCTCATCCCGTGTGCCGCTCTCGACGAGCTTGCCGTGATGCATGACGGCGATGCGGTGGGCGAGGATGTCGACGACGGCGAGGTCGTGACTGATGAACAGGCACGCGAACTGCAGCTGCTGCTGCAGATCCTGCAGCAGGTCCAGGAAGCGCGCCTGGACGGACACATCGAGCGCGGACGTCGGCTCGTCCGCGACGAGCAGCTCGGGCGCCAGCGCCAGTGCGCGCGCGATTCCCACGCGCTGTCGCTGACCGCCGGAGAGCTCGTGCGGGAACCTGTTGCGGTACGACGCCGGCAGCTCGACCTGGCTCAGCAGCTGCTCGACGCGCTTGTCGAGATCCTTGCCCTTCGCGACTCCGGAGAGCAGGATCGGCTCACCGATCGACTGGCCGATCGGCATGCGGGGGTTCAGCGACGACGCCGGGTCCTGGAACACGATGCCCGTCCTGCGACGGATCGCGAACAGGTCCTTCTGCGAGGCGTGGGAGATGTCGGTGCCCACCGTGGTGAGTCTGCCCTCGGCGATCGGGAGCAGACCGATCGCCGCACGCCCGAGCGTCGTCTTGCCGGAGCCCGACTCGCCCACCAGACCGACGATCTCACCCGGGTAGATCGCGAGATCGATGTGCTCGGCCGCCCGGAACGCCGGAATACGCCCGCGCTTCGGGTATTCGATGGCGACGTCCTCGAACGCGAGGACCGGTGTGCGGGTCTCGATGGTCTCGTCGGCCGCCTCCGTCGCGCGTTCGCGGATCGACGACACCGAGGCGACCGTCGACGCGTCGGTCGCGACCTCGGCCGCACCGGCGTCGGCCTCCTCCAGCACCCCGAGGCCCAGGTGCGGCACCGAAGCCAGCAGCTGCTGAGTGTAGGGGTGCTGCGGGTCGTGGAAGATCTTGTCCACCGCGCCGGACTCGACCACGACACCGTTCTTCATCACCATGATGCGATCGGCGAGGTCGGCGACGACCCCCATGTCGTGGGTGATCAGGATGATCGCCGAGTCGAGGCGCTTGTGCAGGTTGCGCAGAAGGTCGAGCACCTCCGCCTGCACCGTCACGTCCAGGGCGGTGGTCGGCTCGTCGGCGATGAGCAGCAGCGGGTCGCACGAGATCGACTGCGCGATCATGGCACGCTGGCGCTGTCCCCCCGAGAGCTGGTGGGGATACTTCAGGAACGACTGCTCGGGGTTCGGCATCTCGACCATGCGCAGCAGTTCGATCGCGCGCTCCTTCGCTTCGGCCGGCGCCAGAGACCGGTCGTGCGAGCGCAGGGCCTCCATGATCTGGAAGCCCACGGTGTAGACGGGGTTCAGCGCCGTCATCGGCTCCTGGAAGATCACCGCGATCTCGTTGCCGCGCAGCGACCGCAGCGTCGCGTCGTCCACGCCGCGCAGCTCGCGGCCGAGGAGCTTGATCGAACCGGTGACACGCGCGTTCTCGGGAAGGAGCCCGAGCAGCGCCATCGAGCTCGTGCTCTTGCCCGAGCCCGACTCGCCCACGATCGCCAGCACCTCGCCGCGGCGCACCTCGTAGTTCATGTCGATGGCGGCCGGGTAGAACTCGCCCTCCACCCAGAAGTCCACTCCGAGCGTGTCGACCTTGAGGATCGTCTCCGGGAGGGATCCGTGCGACGCGGCGATCTCGGCGTCGATGCCCTTCGTCTCAGTCATCAGTGGTGTCCCAATCTGCAAAGCTGGAAGTCATGTCGTTTCAGGAGGTCCGCTACCGGCCGGCGTTCGGCCGCATCCTCGCTGTCGTAACCATCGCGGTCTGCGCACTCGGGGTCATCGCGATGATCGTGTCGGACCCCGCCACCGCTGTGCGCTACGTGTGGCCGGTCGTGCTCGTCGCCGTCCTGGCCTGGGCGCTGTTCTGGCGTCCCAGTCTGCTCGTGCAGGAGCACGGCATCACCGTCGAGAACGTCCTGAGGACGCATTTCGTGCCGTGGCCGTCGATCGTCGCGATCGATACCCGCTACGCGCTCACGCTGCGGACCGCTCACGGCCGCATCGGCGTGTGGGCGGCGCCCGCTCCCGGCCGTCACCGCACCCTCGGGCTGGCCGCCAAGGACTTCGACGGGATCGGCGAATCGGCGCGCGGCGCCGCGGGCGAACTGCGTCCGAACGATGCGATCACGACGCCGACCGGCAATCTCGCGCAGCTGATCCGCGGTCACTGGGAGCGTCTGCGCGATGCCGGCGCGTTCGCCAGCGGTGTGGATCCGGAGGCCGCGACGGTGCGCTGGCATCGCGGGACCATCACGGTGGTCGCGGCGCTGGCCGCGGCCACCGTGATCGGACTGCTGGTATAGCAGGGTCACGTCATCGCTCCGGGTCGAGCGGCTTGTGCTGCACGTCACCCGGCTCCTCGCGACGAGGATCGTTGAAGTTGACGATGTCGTCGCCGGTGTACGCGGTCTGGATGCCCACGTCGACCATCCGGGCGTCCGTCGAAGGCGTCGTGTCGACAGCCGGGGCGAGGGGCCCCTTGGCGCGGCCCGCGCGGGCCATCGCCCGCTCACTCGGCATCTTCTTCTGACGTGGATCGAAGGCGTCGCGCAGGCCGTCGCCGATGAAGTTGACGCAGAGCGCGATGACGATGATGAAGATGCCCGGCCACCAGAACAGCCACGGACGCGTCGAGAACGCGGCCTGGTTCTCCGAGATGATCTTCCCCAGCGAGGTGTCGGGCGACTGCACGCCGAATCCGAGGAAGCTGAGCGACGACTCGAGGAGGATCGCACCCGCCATGAGCAGGGTCGCATTGACCACGATCACCCCGACGGAGTTCGGGAGGATGTGACGGAAGATGATGCGCCGGTCCCGCGCGCCCGATACGCGTGCAGCATCGACGAACTCCCGCTCCCGCAGCGTCAAGAACTCACCGCGCACGAGGCGCGCCATCGTCGTCCAGGCGAAGAGCCCG
Organism: Microbacterium sp.; assembly: GCA_035274105.1. Lineage (GTDB taxonomy): Bacteria > Actinomycetota > Actinomycetes > Actinomycetales > Microbacteriaceae > Microbacterium. Next base: position 4,444 of record DATEOM010000383.1, on the reverse strand, counting down.
ATCACGACGCCCAGCACCGCGGCGCCCAAGCTGCCGAAGATGTTGCCGAGCACCGATCCGATGACGATGAGCGGGATGGTGATGATGATGTCGGTGAAGCGCATGAGGACCGAGTCGGTCAGCTTGCCGTAGTAGCCCGCGATCGCGCCGATCACGACGCCGATGATGGTCGCCACCACGCCGGCGATGAACATGACCATGACGGACTGCTGTGTGCCGCGCATGACGACGGCGAAGATGTCGCGACCGACCTCGTCCTGACCGAACGGGTGGTCGCCGAGCTGCAGCGGCCACAGGCTGAGCGTCGGCACCCCGTTGTTGACCTTCGGGGGGATCTCCTGCCACGAGTACTGCCACCACCCCGGGATGCGCAGTCCCCACAGGTTCACCCCCACCGAGGTGAAGGCGAGGATGATGATCAGCGCCAGCACGATCATCGAGGTGAGCGCTGCACGGTGACGGAAGAACCGCCGGCGGACGATCTGCCCCTGGCTGAGTCCCTCGGTCTCCTTCTGCTCGATCGAGATCTCGGCTTTGGCTTCAGCCTCGGTCGCGCCGGGGTCGTTGACGACTGTGGTGTTCATGTCAGCCCACCTTGATTCTCGGGTCGAGGGCCGCGTAGACGAGGTCCGCGATGAGGTTGAACAGCACGGCCAGCGTGCCTGTCACGACGAAGAACGCCATGACCGGGTTGGGGTCGCCGACGGCCAGCGCGTCGACGAAGAGGCGTCCCATGCCGGTCCAGCCGAAGACGGTCTCGGTGACGACGGCACCACCGATGATCGCGCCCACGTCGAAGGCGATGATGGTGGTGATCGGGATCAGCGCGTTGCGGAAAGCGTGGCGGACGATCACGGTGCGCTGAGTGAGGCCTTTCGCGCGAGCGGTGCGGATGTAGTCCTGGTTCATCACTTCCAGAAGGCTCGCCCGCGAGTACCGCGTGTAGCTGGCGAACGAGATGAGGATGATCGCGATCGTGGGCAGCAGCAGGTGCGTGAACAGGTCGATGCCCTGCACCCAGAAGTTGCCTCCCAGACCCGGCGTCGACGCGCCCACCGTGGCGATCGGCCGTCCGCGCACGCGGCTGGAGTTCGAGTACACCTCCCAGTACGACATGTACTTGTCGAGCGCGGTGAACCCTGCGACGAGGAGTCCGACGATCGCCGTCGTCCGCACGACCGGCCAACGGTCGGGAGCGCCCATGAACCACCCCACGGCCCCCGAGACGACGACGGCCGCCAGGGCGTAAAGGAGGAACACCCACAGCGTCATGCCGTTGAGCAGGTAGTTCATCATCGGCGAGTACAGCGCGATGCCGATGGCCGCGACGATGAGGGACGCGTACAGCGCCTTGCGGTTGCGCAGTCCGGTCGAGATCGCCGTCACGCCCACCGCGACACCCACCGCGAGGAACGCGTACACGACGATTCCGATGCTCGGGTCCGCGAACCACTCCGTGACCGAGAAGAAGGTCAGGACCGCCGCCGTCGCGGCAGCCGACACGCCCAACACGATCAGGCGGCGCCGCCACTTCCCACCGATCAGCGACATCCAGATGAGGCCGGCGATGACGGAGATCCCGATGATCACCGGCACGGAGATCGTCGGGTCCGCCAGCCAGTTGTTCAGCCGGATCGCGCCGTACTGCTTGAGGAGGACGGCCACCCAGAAGATCGGCAGCGAGAAGAACAGGAACGACAGCAGCGTCACTCCGTAGTCGAAGCCGGTGTACTGGCGCAGGGCGGACACGATGCCCACCGTGATGCCCAGGACGATGGCGACGATCGTCGCCGTGGTCACCAGCGTCAGAGTCGCCGTGATCGCATTGCCGAGCAGCGCATTGACGGACTGGTTCTGGATGCTGACACCGAAGTCACCGCGGAAGAGCGCGCCGAGCCAGAGGAAGTAGCGCAGCGGAGGCGGGACGTCGAGGTTGAGGAGCTTGGTGCGAGCCTCGATGAGCTCGGCCTTGTTCGGTGCGTTGCTCTGCCGAAGGTCCTCGAGGGGATCGCCCGAGAAGGACACCAGAAGATACATCAAGAAGGTGGCGGCGAAGAGCACGAAGATCGATGCGATCAATCGCCGGATGATGAATGAAGCCATGATGTGGCCGCCTGCCAATCGATCAATCAGCGCAGAGGGCGAGGCCGGCTACGATGCCGGCCTCGAGGTCCGCCGCTGAGAGGAGTCTAACGCGGTGGGGTGCAGGTCCCCTTCGGTGACCTGCACCCCACCTCGGTGATCATCCGGGCCGAAGCCCGGCGACTACCTGACGACGATCACTCCTCCGAGCCGCCGTCCGTCACAGCCCACTCCCACGTGTTCCAGAAGACCGTGGGCGCGAGGATCGACGAGTCGATTCCCTCCACGCGGTCGCTGTACGCGGTGACCTCCGGGAACTGGTAGATCTGGACGCCGAAGAAGTCGTCCCACAGGATCTTGTCGGCTTCCATCATGAGGTCGAGCTGAGCCTGCTTGTCGAACTCGCCCGAGATCTCCTGCGAGATCTCGTCGATGCGCGGGTTCGTGTAGAAGCTCAGGTTGTTGATGCCGCCGGTGACGAAGTTGGGCGTCCACTCCGTCACGCCCAGACCCTCGGACTGCCAGCCGAACAGCGACGCGTCGTAGGCGCCGGGCGTGCCGAGGAGGCCACCCCACTCGGTCGAGCCGCAGTCGGTGACGTTGAAGCCGGCCTGGTTGGCCGACGCCTGGATGAGCGCGAACTCGTTCACGCGGCGGGGGTTGTTCGACGCGTAGAGGATGCAGACCTCGGTGTTGCTCACGCCGGACTCGGCCAGCAGGGCCTTGGCGCCCTCGATGTCGACCTCGGCGAAGTTGGCCGAGCCGTTGTTCGCGATCGACTCGTCGTAGCCTTCGGCGCCCGGCACGAAGATGCCCGAGCTGCGGAGGATCGCCTCGTCGCCGATGATCGGCTTGATCAGCGTGTCGACGATCTCCTGACGAGGAACCGTCTTGAGGAATGCCTCGCGGACCTGCGCGTTCGCGAAGATGTTCTCCGGGTTGCGCGCGTTGGCGAACTGCAGATCGATGTGCTCGTACGTGCCACCGACGCCGGTGTCCACCGTGATGCCCTCGATGCCCTCGAGAGCGGTGGTGATGTCGGCGGTCGCCTGCGGCTGGATGACGTCGACCTCGCCGTTCTCGAGCGCCTGCACGGCAGCGAGCGGGTCGGGGATGAAGCGGATCGTGATCTCTTCGATGTTCGGCGCGTGGTCACCCGTGTACTCGGGGTTGGCCGTGAGCGTGACGAACTGGTCCGCCTCGAAGTCGCTGATCATGTACGGGCCGCTCGAGGTGACGAGCTCCGGGTCCGAGGGCATCTCGGTGAAGTTGAACCCGCTGTTCCAGAACGCGGAGATCTTCGCCAGCGCCTCGGTGTCGTCGTTCTCGATGGCGTCGAGGAGCGCCTGCTTGGCCTCCTCGTTGTCGTCGAGGCCGAGCGCCTTCTTCGCAACGATGTGAGCCGGCAGGATCTCGCCGAGCGTGCCGAAGGCCGTCTCCCAGTCGACGTACGGGCTGTCGTAGGTCACGGTGATGGAACGGCCGTCCTCGCCGACCTCGGGCGTCTCGGTGACGAGACCGAACTGCGAGCCCTCGGTGGCACCGGAGTCGAAGTAGACGACGTCCGTGGGGAACGCGTCGGTGTACTCACCGGTCTCGGGGTCCATGAACTCCGCCGGGTCGAAGTCCGGGGTGTCCAGGCCTCGCGAGAGTCCGGCCCAGTGCAGCAGCAGGTCGGCCGCGTCGATGGGCGTGCCGTCCGACCACTTCTTGTCTTCGTTGACCGTGTAGGTGACGGTCAGCGGGTCTTCGCTGACGAGCTCGTACGAACCGAAGGAGTCGTTCTTGACCAGCTGGGGGGTGTTGTCGTAGCTGTTGAAGCCGTCGAGCACCATGTAGTTGATGTTGTTGTTCGCGGTCGCGTTGCCGAACGACGTGTTGCCGTTCATCGAGTAGAACGCCTGGTTCCACGCAGCAGTGATCGACGAGCCCTCGACGAGACCGGAGTCGTCGGCGCCTTCGTCGCCACCGCCGGGGGCGCATCCCGAGATCACCAGGGCGCCGACAGCGGTGAGTGCCACCGCCGCCGAAATGCGCTTAATTCTCACTGTTCCTCCTGTGCAGGGTTGTGCGCACACGCCGAGCGGAGCGCGGCGTGGCGCGGATGGGAAAACGATAAGCATCACTTCAAGGATGGTCAAAACAATCGGCGAAAACGTTACAGAGCCTTAACTCAATCGTGTTCGAGTGTGGCAATCTGACAAGATGGCGCGGCCGACCCCTCCCCGGGACAGTGGGGTTTCCACTACTGTTACCTCCCCTGCTTCCTACGACCGTCGACGCCTCGCGTGGGAGGTCTGGATCGTCCTCGCGATCACGGTCGGACAGTCCGCTCTGTATTCGGTGCTGTCGCTCGTGCGGA
>DATEOM010000382.1:0-11921 GCA_035274105.1 Microbacterium sp. | reverse complement strand
TCGCCCCGGCCGCGGGCGGTACGGCGGTGCTCACCGACACCCCGGCGACGACCGCGGTGCGCCTGCGCCAGCCGCTGGAGGGCAGGGTCGTGCCGCTGTCGGCGGTTCCCGACCCCACGTTCGCCCAGGGGATCATGGGTCCGGGTGTCGCGATCGAGCCCACCGGTGACACGGTGGTCGCCCCCGCCGACGGCACGATCGGCGCCACGTTCGACAGCAGCCATGCCGTGGCGCTCGTCCTCGAAGACGGCACCGAGCTGCTGATCCACGTCGGCATCGACACCGTGGGGATGAAGGGCGACGGCTTCGAGACCCTCGTCGAGAAGGGGCAGAAGGTCGCGGCCGGAACCCCGCTCCTGCGCTTCGACCTCGCCAAGATCCAGGCCGCCGGACACCCCTCGATCACCCCGGTGATCGTGCTCAACAACGAGAACGCGGCCGTCACCTTCGAGTGACGCCCGCGTCCCGTACACGATGAACGGGACGGATGCCTCGACCCCGAGGCATCCGTCCCGTTCTCACATCGCAGTGCCGATGTAGGAGTACTTCACGAAGACCTCGGGGGCGAGGCCCGCCTCTTCGAGCACGCCCTGCACCGCGCTCAGCATGTAGCTGGAGTCCCAGCCCATGTAGAGCGAGTGCTCGTCGTCGAGGCGGTCCCACTGTCCGTTCCAGGATTGCGCCGTGTAGACCGGGCCGCCGCGGCGCGCGCTGTACGCGACGACGGAGTCGCGCGCGTCCGCCCACAGCCGCTTGAAGATGCGGTTGAAGAGGTATTTGACGTCGGGCACCTCCCAGTGCTCGCCGCAGTACTCGACGTACGACCACTCCCGGTGCCAGCCGGGCGGCCACCCGCGTCGGCGGACGGCGTCGAGGATCGGGGTCAGGCCGTCGTCGTCGATCGCCGGACCGCCCGGACGCTTCCACACCTCGACGAACCGCTCGGTGAGCTGCGTCGATCGTTCGGCGATCGCCGCCGTACCCCAGGCGGGGAGCGTGGCCAGCTCGGCGGTGGTGGCGACGGCGCTGCGCGCGTACAGTGCCTGCTTCTCGGGGAACGACCGATCGAACGCGCGGAGGGCGAGTTCTTCTTCGAGCACCGTGAGGTTGCCGATCGTGTTCGCGAGCGCGCGGTGGCTGTTCTGCTCGTCGTCGGTGTACGACGCCCACTCGCGGACGCCGTCGCCCGACCAGCCGTCGCCGGGGGCGAGCGGGAAGATGTGCTCGACGTCGAGTCCGCGCGCGCCGTCGCCCCCGGCGATGCGGCCGAGCACGTAGGCCGGGTGGGGGAGTTCCGAGTACTTGAGCGCGACGGCGACGCGCTCGTCGGACGGCGTGATGCGCGAGATCGCCGCCACGAGCGCATCGGCGCCCTGTTCGCGGGCCCGGCACAGGCGCGCGACCAGGCGGTCCACGCCGGTGCCGACCACGGCGCGGCGCACGAGCAGCGACTGGACCATCTCGAGCGTGTCGATCAGCTCGTCACGCCCGAGCGAGCCGAGCTCGAAGTCGCGGTACGCCCGCATCACGAGCGGGTACATGCCGCTTCCGAACGTGCTGAGGTAGGCGAGGTGACGCGTGATGTCGGGGTCGGGAGCCTCGCTCGGCCGGAGGAGGATGCGGTACACGCGGGACAGCTCGCGCCACTCGTCGGCGTGACCGACCAGGTCGTCGAAGTCGAGCCGCGGGAACTCGTGCCGGAAGGCGTCGTACACGCCGCGGCCGCCCACGACGGTGACCTCGCGACCGGTCCGCATGACGAGGTACTGCCGCCAGAACTCCGCGATCGCATCGCCCGTGTTCTGCTCGATCACCTGCCAGTGGTCGGCTTCGATCTCGCGCTGCTCGGAGTGGTTCAGTCCCATCAGCACGTAGTTGTGGATGAGTTCGTGGTCGCGCAGCGGCTCACCGGTCGAGTTGAGGCTCTCGAAGATCTGCTGCGCGTTGGCGCCGGCGCCCAGCGTGATCGCGACGTGCTCGAGCTTCTGCAGCCCGCGCCAGATGTGCGGCGCCTCCTCGAGGCTGATCTGGCTGCGGAAGAACGCGTAGTTGTCGTCGAACCGCGAGTCGCGGTGCTCGCCCGGCGCGAGCGGAAGATCGAGCACGACCCGCTCGAAGACCGATGCCCATGCGCGGTGTGGGCGCAGCTTCGTGCGCGCGGCATCGCGCGAGTGCACGAGCACGCGCTGGAGCTGATCGGCCAGATCGGGATCCGCCTCGCGGACGGTGTGATGCAGGGCGGCGACGAGCAGCATGAGCGTCGTCGTGCGCTGCTGTCCGTCGATCAGCACGAGTTCCGCGTCCGATCCCTCACCGCTCGCGGAGGAGAGGATCGACCCGATGAAGTGCATCCGCCGATCGTCCAGATCGGCGACCGCACGGATGTCGGCGAGGAGCTGCTCGCAGCCGCCGATGTCCCACCGGTACTGCCGCTGATACACCGGGACGACGATCGTCCAGTCCGCGGCGGAGAGCCAGCCGATGGTGTTGACAGCAGTGGCATCGACGTTCGTGGCAGTGACCATGGCCTGTCCAGTCTAGGCCGGGCTCCCGGCTCGGAGCGGGGCTGCGGCCGCCCCCGGTTATTCACGGCGAGGGCCTCGGAGCCGCTCAGACCCCCGAGGTAGGCTTACCTAAGTTGAGCCTGTTAAAACGTGCTGGCTCACTGACCGAAAGGCATGATTCGTCATGGGTTACATCAAGTCCGCCGCTCTCGACGAGACCGGCTTCGTGGTGCTCGACTCCTACGGTGAGGAGGTCGACCCGCAGGAGTGGCTCTCGATCGAGTACGTCGACTGGAAGTCGTCGGGCGACACCCGCTTCGCGCCGCTCGCGTCCGCCAAGGGCGAGATCGAGTGCAACGGGTTCTGGAACCACACCCCGCCGCGCACCGACAAGGACGGCGTCTGGATCCCCGAGCAGACCGAGAAGGCGCCGACCCTCACGGCTCGCGCGCAGGAGCCGGGTTCCAACGTCGGCCGCTGCCGCATCATCGAGCTGCAGCCGAACACCTACGCCGACGCGCTGTACAACCTCCACCAGGACGACAACAACCGCCTCAACCCCGACGGCACCGGCTGGGTCGTGCGCGGGTTCTTCAACCTCACCGACGACAAGAACAGCTACTTCGTGCTGCGTGAGAACCGCACCGACCCGAGCATCGAGTACCGCGTCGCGCTCCCCGCGGGCGCGCAGCTCATCGTCGACACGCAGCGCCTGTGGCACGCCGTGCACCACGACGGCACCGAGCCGCGCTACTGCCTCATCACGTCGTGGGAGTCGGGCCCCGAGCTCGACGCCTACATGGAGAAGTACCACGCCGTGCCGACCGCGCCGCAGTTCGAGGTCGCGCAGGAGGTGCTCGACGCCGGTCAGGCCGAGCAGGCCCGTCGCGACGCCGCGCGTGCCGCGTACTACGCCGCCAAGGGCAAGGCCGAGGTGCAGGCGATGAGCGAGGCCTGAGCGCCGCCCGCCTGCTCTGAGGGCCCGGGAATCACAGTCTTGTGATTCCCGGGCCCTCTCCGCGATAATGGCGGCAGCACAACCGAACAGCACGTCATGACACCGTCGCAGGTCGTAGGGGAAGACGCACCTGACGAACGGAGAGATCATGACGACACACAAAGCGCGTGGGGTGATCTTCATCCACTCCGCGCCACGGGCGTTGTGCCCCCACCTCGAGTGGGCTGTGGGGCGGGCCCTCGGTCGCGCCGTCAGCTTCGACTGGGCCGACCAGCCGGTGCTGACGGGCAGCCGGCGCTCCGAGTTCTACTGGGAGGGCGCCGCCGGGACCGGCTCGGCGCTGGCGACCGCGATCCGCGGCTGGGAGCACCTGCGCTTCGAAGTCACCGAGGATCCCACGCCGCGCAGCGACGGCGGTCGCTGGCTGCACACGCCGGGACTCGGCATCCATTACGCCCAGACCGACACCGCGGGCAACGTCGTCATCGGCGAGGACCGCATCCGCTACGCGATGGAGATCGCGGGCGGCGACGCGTTCGAGCTGCAGCGCGAACTCGACGTCGCGCTGGGCGCTGCGTGGGACGAGGAACTCGAGCCGTTCCGGCACGCGAGCGACGACGCCCCCGTGGTCTGGCTGCACAAGGTCGGCTGAAGGCCCCCACAGGCGCAGGCGGCGCGAGGCGCCACTACCGAGGCTCGGAGGCCGTGAATCCCGGGTCGCGGGACCGCGAACCGCCGCCTGACACGACAGATGCCCCCGGTCGGCTTCACCGGGGGCATCTTCGTGTCGCGGGGGTCGTCAGACCGAGCGGAACGCGACGACGGCGTTGTGGCCGCCGAAGCCGAACGAGTTGCTGATCGCGAGCTGGTCGCCGCCGCCGAGGGCGATGGGCGCGTCCGAGATGCGCAGCGGGATGTCGGGGTCCTGCGTGCTGACGTTGATGGTCGGCGGCGCCTGACGTTCGCGCAGCGCGAGGAGCGTGAAGATCGCCTCGAGCGCGCCGGTGCCGCCCAGCAGGTGGCCGGTCGCGCCCTTCGTCGCGGAGACGGAGATCTCGTGGACGCGGTCGCCGAACACGCTCAGAAGCGCCTTGTACTCGGCGATGTCGCCGGTGGGGGTCGACGTCGCGTGCGCGTTGATGTGCGTGACCTCGTCAGGCGTCGCACCCGCCTGCTCCAGCGCGAGACGGACGGCGCGCGACGCGCCGAGTCCCTCGGGCTCGGGGGCCGTGATGTGGTACGAATCCGCGGTGACGCCGCCGCCCACGATCTCACCGTAGATCTTGGCGCCGCGGGCCTTGGCATGCTCCTCGGTCTCGAGGACCAGAGCCGCGGCACCCTCGCCCATGACGAACCCGTCACGGTCGACGCTGTACGGCCGCGACGCGGTCTCGGGGGAGTCGTTGCGCTTGGAAAGCGCCTGCATCGCGGCGAATGCCGCGATGGTGAGCGGGTGGATGACCGCTTCGGCGCCGCCCGCGATGACGACGTCGGCCTGACCCGCCCGGAGGCTCTCAAAGGCGTTGACGAGCGACTCGGTGCTCGACGCGCAGGCCGATGCGACGGTGCGCGCGTAGGCGCGGGCGTTCAGGTGCATCGAGACCGCCGCGGCGGGCGCGTTCGGCATGAGCATCGGGACGCTCATCGGCATGACCCGGCGGGGTCCCTTGGTCTTGAGCGTGTCCCAGCCCGCGAGCGTCGTCTGGAGGCCGCCGATGCCGGTCGCGAAGTCCACGGCGAATCGCTCGGGCTCGACCTCGGGCTTGCCCGCGTCCTCCCACGCCTCGAACGCGGCGACCAGAGCGAACTGCGCCGACGGGTCGAGGCGGTTGGCGACGGGTCGTTCCAGCACGGTGTCGGGCCGGACGAGCGCCTGCGCGGCGAAGGTGACGGGAAGCTGGTACTCCGCGACCCATTCCTGCTCGATGGTGTGCGTGCCGGATGCTCCGTCCAGCAGCGCCGACCAGCTCTCGGGGGCCGTGCCGCCGATGGGGGTCGACGCGCCGATGCCGGTGACGACGATACGGGGTGTGCTCATGGGATCGAGTCCTCGCAATGCTGGCCGGTGGGGGCCGCGGCCCCCACCGGGATGGTCCTACGCCTGGTTCGACGTGATGAAGGTGACGGCGTCGCCGACGGTCTTGAGGTTCTTGACCTCGTCGTCGGGGATGGTGACGCCGAACTTCTCCTCAGCGTTGACGACGATCGTCATCATCGAGATCGAGTCGATGTCCAGGTCGTCGGTGAACGACTTCTCGAGCGCGACCTCGTCGGCCGAGATACCGGTCTCGTCGGTGATGAGCTCCGCGAGTCCCGCGAGGACCTCGTCGTTGGTGAATGCCATGGGATTCTCCTGTGTGTTAGGGGTAGGCGTGCCCGAGCGGGCCGGGAATCAGTCTAGGGTCGCGGTTCGCCGCGTCAGGGAAGGACGACCACCTGCGCGCCGAAAACCAGGCCGGCGCCGAAGCCGATCTGGAGCGCGAGGCCGCCGCTGAGCTCCGGGTGCTCCTCGAGCAGACGATGCGTGGCGAGCGGGATGGAGGCCGCCGACGTGTTCCCGGTCGTTTCGATGTCGCGGCCGATCAGCACGGTGTCGGGAAGGCCGAGCTGCTTGGCGAATTCGTCGATGATGCGCATGTTCGCCTGGTGGGGCACGAAGGCGGCGAGATCGGATGCCTCGATCCCGGCGGCCTCGAGCGCCTGGCGCGCAACCTTCACCATCTCCCACACCGCCCAGCGGAAGACCGTCGGGCCCTCCTGGCGCAGCGTGGGCCACGGCGCGACACCGTCGCGGAACTCGGTCAGCGTGTGGTTCATGCCCACCGCGTCGGACTTCGAGCCGTCGGAACCCCAGACGGTGGGGCCGATGCCGGGGGAGTCGCTGGGACCGACGACGGCCGCGCCCGCTCCGTCGCCGAGCAGGAACGAGATGCTGCGATCCGCAGGGTCGACGATGTCGCTGAGCTTCTCGGTGCCGATGACGAGCACGTAGTGCGCGGCGCCCGCGCGCACGAGCGCATCGGCCTGTGCGACGCCGTAGGCGAAGCCGGCGCACGCGGCGTTCACGTCGTAGGCGGCGGCGGGGTTCGCCCCCACGCGGTCGGCGACGATGGCCGAGACCGACGGGCTCTGCTTCGGGTTGCTGATCGTCGCGACGATCACGGCGTCGATCTGAGAGGGCTCCAGACCCGAGCGCTCGATCGCCTCGCGGGCGGCATCCGTGGCCAGATCGATGGCGTCGGTCTCCGCCACCGCACGAGTGCGCGTGACGATGCCGGTGCGCTGGCGGATCCACTCATCGCTGGAGTCGATCGGGCCGATGAGATCCTCGTTGGGGACGGCGATCTCGCCGCGTGCGGCACCGAACGAGTAGATGCGCGTGTGCGCGGCACCGGTGGGCTGGATGAGGCTGCGGGTCATACGGGGTACTCCGGTCAGGCGTCGGCGGCCACCAGCGCGGCGGCGGCCTCCAGGTCAGCGGGCGTTTTGACGGCGACGGCGGGGACTCCGCGGAGCGCGCGCTTCGCGAGCCCGACGAGCGTGCCCGCGGGGGACAGCTCCACGATGCCGGAGACCCCGGCGGCGGCGAAAGACGTCATGCAGAGGTCCCACCGCACGGGCGAGGCGACCTGGTCGACGAGAAGGTCGACGAACGCGCGGCCCGAGGTGACCGCGGAGCCGTCGCGGTTGGTCCACAGCGTCACACCGGGATCGGAGACGTCGTGGTCGGTCGCGGCGGCTCGCAGCGTCTCGACCGCCGGCGCCATGTAGTCGGTGTGGAAGGCGCCCGCGACCTGCAGCGGGATCACACGCGTGCCGGCGATGGGCTCGGCCGCGAGGGCCTGGAGGGCGTCGAGCGCGCCGGCGACGACGAGCTGTCCGCCGCCGTTGTAGTTCGCGGGAGAGAGGCCGAGCTCTTCGAGGCGGGCGAGGACCGCTGCCTCGTCGCCGCCGATCACGGCGCTCATGCCGGTCTCGGCGGCCGCCGCAGCTTCGGCCATGGCACGACCGCGGATGCCCACGAGGGTGAGCGCGGACTCTTCGCTCAGCACGCCGGCCGCCGCCGCGGCGGCGAACTCGCCGACGGAATGCCCGGCGACGCCGCCGATGCGCTCACGGTCGGGGAGCGCGTTCCACGACAGCAGGCTGGCCGCCACGATGAGCGGCTGCGCCACCCGGGTGTCGCGGATCTGGTCGGCGTCCCATTCGGTGCCGGCGGCGACGAGGTCGACGCCCGACCACTCGGAGTACTGAGCCAGGCGATCCGCCGCGCCGTCCGATTCGAGCCAGGGAGCCAGGAAGCCGGGGGACTGGGAGCCCTGCCCGGGGAAGACCGCGATTCTCACCGTTCCATCCTGCCAAGGATCGGAAAGGTCGTTCTGGCGACACCGTCACAAGAATCGCGCACGGCTTTGTGCGTGGTCCACACTGACACGGGGATCAAGCCGGGTTGCGCCGTGCGGGCGGGCGGCGGCGCGAGGCATCCGTCCCGATCGATCCGAGGATCAGCGCGGTCTGCAGGATCAGCGCCTCTCTGGGGCCGGTGGCGTCCCAGCCGATGACCTCCGACACGCGCTTGAGACGGTAACGCACCGTGTTGGGGTGCACGAACAGCTCGCGGGCGGTCGCCTCGAGCGAACGACCGTTGTCGAGGTAGGCCCACAGCGTCGACACCAGGTCGGCGCTGTGGGACTGGAGCGGTCGGTAGATGCGCTCGACCAGCGTGAGCTTGGCGAGGGGATCCCCGGCGAGGGCGCGCTCCGGAAGCAGATCATCGGCCTCCACCGGCCGGGGCGCATGGCGCCATGCGCGCGCCACGGCGAATCCGGCGAGGGCGGCGCGGGCGCTCTGGCTCGCGTCGACGAGTGCCGGCACCGTGGGGCCGAGCACCAGGTACCCGGCGCCGAAGCCCGGCTCGAGACGACGGGCGATCTCGCCGAACGGAAGATCGGTCACCGCGTCGTCCGCGACGGCGGACGGCTCCGCGCGCCCGACGACCAGCACCAGCCGGGAGCCCTGCACGCCGATCAGCACGTCTACGCCGAGCTTCCGCGCGGTCCGGCGGAGCTGATCGACGTCGAACTGCGGGGGAGTCGTGCCGACGAGCAGCGAGACCTCGCCGTGGCCATGCCAGCCGAGGGCGGCGATGCGGCTCGGCAGCTCCTCGTCGGCCTCGCCCGTGAGGATCGAGTCGACGACGAGCGCCTCGAGGCGCGCGTCCCAGAGGCCGCGGGCCTCGGCCGCGCGGGCGTAGACGTCCGCAGCGGCGAACGCCACCTCGCGCGAGTACAGCAGGATCGCCTCGCGCAGGTGCTCGCCCTTGCCCGCGACCCGCTCCTCGGTCACCTCGACGGTGACGCGGATGAGCTGCAGGGTCTGCTGCAGGCTGACGCTCCGCAGTAGCTCACGAGGGGCCGCAGCGAAGATGTCGGAGGCGATCCACGGCGTGGATCCGGGCTCGTCGTACCACGAGATGAACGACGTGATGCCGGCCTGCGCCACCAGCCCGACGGCGGAGCGTCGGGCCGGCGGCATCTCGGCATACCAGGGCAGCGTCTCCTCGAGGCGCTTGATGGTGACGGTCGCGAGGTCGCCAGAGATGCGTCGCAGCCAGGCGAGCGTCTCGACCTTGTCCATCACCTCGGTGGACTTGCCCATCCGCGGGTCAGCTCTCGCCGCCCGCGTTCCCGCTCGTGCCGGCGGTGACGTCATGCAGGCGGTACTTCTGGATGGCCTGCGCGGCGAGGCTGCGGTCGACCGCACCCTCGTCGGCCAGAGCCTGCAGCGTGCGGACCGCGACCGAGGGGCCGTCGATCTTGAAGAAGCGACGGGCCGCGGCGCGTGTGTCGGAGAAGCCGAAGCCGTCCGCACCGAGCGTCGCGAAGTTGTGCTGCACCCACGGACGGATCTGGTCCTGCACCGCGTGCATGAAGTCGCTGACCGCGATGACCGGACCGGGCGCGCCGGCCAGCTTCTGCGTGATGTACGCGGTCTTCGGCTCCTCTTCGGGGTAGAGGAAATTGTGCTCGTCGGCGGCAAGGCCGTCGCGGCGCAGCTCGCTCCACGAGGTGACCGACCAGACGTCCGCGTGAACGCCCCAGTCGTCGCGCAGCAGCTGCTGCGCCTCGAGCGCCCACGGCACGCCCACGCCCGACGCGAGGAGCTGGGCCTTGGGGCCCTCGCCCTCGGCGGTCGAGACGCGGTGGATGCCGCGCACGATCCCGTCGACGTCGACGCCTTCGGGCTCGGCGGGCTGCACCAGCGGCTCGTTGTACACCGTGAGGTAGTACATGACGTTCGGGTCGGGGTGGTTTCCGCCGTACATCCGCTCGATGCCCGAGCGGACGATGTGGGCGATCTCGTAGCCGTAGGCCGGGTCGTACGAGAGGGTCGCGGGGTTGGTCGCGGCGAGCAGCAGCGAGTGGCCGTCGGCGTGCTGGAGGCCCTCGCCGGTCAGCGTGGTGCGTCCGGCGGTGGCGCCGATGATGAAGCCGCGGGCCATCTGGTCGCCTGCGGCCCACTGGGCGTCGCCGGTGCGCTGGAAGCCGAACATCGAGTAGAAGACGTACACGGGGATGAGCGGCTCGCCGTGCGTGGCGTACGAGGTGCCCGCTGCGGTGAACGCGGCGACCGCGCCGGCCTCGTTGATGCCGACGTGCACGATCTGTCCCTGCGGGCTCTCCTTGTAGGCCAGGAGCAGCTCGCGGTCGACCGACGTGTAGTTCTGGCCGTGCGGGTTGTAGATCTTCGCCGAGGGGAAGAACGCGTCCATGCCGAACGTGCGCGCCTCGTCGGGGATGATCGGCACGATGCGGTGGCCGAAGTCCTTCGCCCGCAGGAGGTCCTTGAGCAGGCGCACGAACGCCATGGTCGTGGCGATCTCCTGCGTGCCCGAGCCCTTCTTCGGCAGCGCGTACGCGTCGTCGCCGGGCAGCTGCAGGCCGACGTGGTGCGAGCGGCGCTCCGGCAGGAAGCCGCCCAGGGCGCGACGGCGCTCCAGCATGTACTGGATCGTCTCGTCGTTCGAACCCGGGTTGTAGTACGGCGGCAGGTAGGGGTTCTCCTCGAGCTGCGCGTCCGAGACCGGGATCCGCATCGAGTCGCGGAAGTACTTCAGGTCCTGCAGCGTCATCTTCTTCATCTGATGGGTCGCGTTGCGGCCCTCGAAGTGATGACCGAGGCCGTACCCCTTGATCGTCTTGGCGAGGATCACGGTGGGCTGGCCCTTGTGCTCGGTCGCAGCCTTGTAGGCGCCGTAGACCTTGCGGTAGTCCAGGCCGCCGCGGCGCAGCTTGCCCCAGATGTCGTCGTCCGACCAGTCCTTCACGAGAGCGGCCGTACGCTCGTCGCGCCCGAAGAAGTGCTCGCGGATGAACGCGCCGTCCTCCGCGCGATAGGTCTGGAAGTCGCCGTCCGGCGTGGTGTTCATGAGATGCACGAGGGCGCCGTCGGTGTCCTTCGCGAGCAGCTCGTCCCATCCCGAGCCCCAGACCACCTTGATGACGTTCCAGCCGGCGCCGCGGAAGAAGCTCTCGAGCTCCTGGATGATCTTGCCGTTGCCGCGCACCGGACCGTCGAGGCGCTGCAGGTTGCAGTTGACGACGAACGTGAGGTTGTCGAGGCCCTCGTTCGCGGCGACCTGCAGCTGACCGCGGCTCTCGACCTCGTCCATCTCGCCGTCGCCGAGGAACGCCCACACGCGCGAGTTCGACAGGTCCTTGATCCCGCGGCTGGTGAGGTACTTGTTCGACATCGCCTGGTAGATGGCGTTGATCGGGCCGAGGCCCATCGACACGGTCGGGAACTGCCAGTACTCGGGCATGAGGCGCGGGTGCGGATACGACGGCAGCGCATTGGGCGCCTTCGACTTCTCCTGGCGGAAACCGTCGAGCTGCTCGGAGCTCAGGCGTCCCTCGAGGAACGAGCGGGCGTAGATGCCGGGCGAGGCGTGGCCCTGGATGAAGATCTGGTCGCCGCCGGTCGGGTCGTCGAGGCCGCGGAAGAAGTGGTTGAAGCCGACTTCATAGAGCGACGCGGAGGACGCGTAGGTCGAGATGTGGCCGCCGACGCCGATGCCGGGGCGCTGGGCGCGATGCACCGTGACCGCGGCGTTCCAGCGGATCCACCGGCGGTACCGGCGCTCGAGCTCCTCATCGCCCGGGAACTCGGGCTCGTTCTCGGGGGCGATGGTGTTGATGTAGTCCGTCGTGGGAACCTGCGGAACGTTGAGCTGCAGCTCGTGGGAGGTCTGCAGCAGGCTCAGCATGATCTCGCGGCCACGTCCGTGGCCCTTCGCCTGCACGAGCTGCTGGAGGGATTCCTGCCACTCGGAGGTCTCATCGGGATCGCTGTCGAGGGGTTCCTGCGAGTACGGATCCTGATCGTTGACAGTCACAGAAGACCTTTCGTCGTCTGGCAGATCGTGCCAGGTAATCGCTACCGGAGCGGCGCGGGCGTTG
>DATEOM010000381.1:0-2884 GCA_035274105.1 Microbacterium sp. | reverse complement strand
CGACATCTGGAACCGGACGTAGCTGACGATCTTCTCGTAGATCGACCGGCCGAGCCGGACCGCGGTCACCAGGGTGCCGAAGTTGTCGTCGACGAGGATCATCTTCCCCGCCTGCTTCGTGACGTCGCTGCCCGAGCCCATCGCGACGCCGATGTCGGCCTGCTTGAGCGCGGCGGCGTCGTTGACGGCGTCACCGGTCATCGCCACGACCGCACCCTGCTCCTGCATGAGGCGGGCGAGGCGCAGCTTGTCTTCCGGGGTGACGCGGCCGAACATGTGCAGGCGCGGGAGCGCCGCCTTCAGCTCGTCGTCGCTCATCGCCTGGATCTCGGCGCCGCTGGCGGCTCCGTCGCCGAGCCCGAGCTTCGCGCCGATCGCCGCGGCGGTGATCGCGTGGTCGCCCGTGATCATGCGGACCTCGATGCCAGCCTCGCGCGCGATGCGCACGGCCTCCTTCGACGACGGCCGCAGCGGGTCGATGATGCCGACGAGGCCGACGAACGTGAGGTCGGAGACGGCCGCCATCGGGTCGTCGACCACCGGCGCGTCGGGGGCGAAGCGGCGGAACGCGAACGCGAGGACCCGAAGGCCCTGCTCGGAGAGCGAGCGGTTGGCCTCGAGGATCGCGTCGCGGCGGTCGGCGATGGGCACGACGCCCTCCATCGTCGCGACCGAGCTGCAGCGGTCGAGAACGACGTCAGGGCCGCCCTTGACGTAGCCCACGAGGGTTTCGACGCCCTCCACGGGGATCTCGTGGAAGGTGCCCATGAACTTGTACGCCGAGTCGAACGGCACCTCGGCGACGCGCGGGAACTGCGCGCGCGTGAGCTCGGCGTCGGCGCCCAGCTTGGCGGCGAGCACCACGAGCGCGGCCTCGGTCGGGTCGCCGATGACGGTGCCGTCGTCGGACACCGTGGCGTCGCTGCACAGCGTCAGTCCCAGGGCGAGCTGGTTGAACTGCGGCACCGGCAGGCCCGCCACGTGGCGCACGTCGCCGGTCTTCTCATAGCCGGAACCCGCGACGGTGAACCACTCGCCGCGGTAGTACAGCGACTCGACCGTCATCTCGTTCATCGTGAGGGTGCCGGTCTTGTCGGAGTTGATGGCGCTGGTCGCGCCCAGCGTCTCGACGTCCGTCAGGTTCTTGACGACGGCCTTGTGCTCGGCGAGCTGGCGCGATCCGTACGAGAGCATCGCCTGCACGAACGAGGGCATACCGGTCGGGATCGCCGAGATCGCCATCGAGATGCCGAGGAGGATCACGGACTGGAGCTCCTGGCCGCGTAGCAGGCCGGTGATGATGATGATCGCCACGGCGCCCCACGCGATCCAGCCGAGCACGCCGGTGAGGGAGTCGAGCTCGCGCTGCAGCGGCGACTTGGCGGGCTTGACCGCCGAGAGCATCGACGCGATCTGGCCCATCTGGGTCTGCATGCCGGTGTCGGTGATGACGACCGTCGCCGTGCCACGCGTCACCTGGGTGTTCTGGAACACCATGTCGGTGCGGTCGCCGAGTGTGGTCTGGGGGTCGGTGAGGGTGCCGGCGTCCTTCGGGATCGGCGCGCTCTCACCCGTGAGCGCGGCCTCCTGCGTCTCGAGCGTCGCCGAGCGCACGATGCGCCCGTCGGCGGGCACGATGTCGCCGGCTTCGAGCGCGACGATGTCGCCCGGCACGAGGGTCGTGGCATCGACCTGCACGAGGGACCCGTCGCGGACGACCTTCGCCTGCGGGATCTGCATCTTCGCGAGGGCGTCGACGGACGCCTTGGCCTTGAGCTCCTGCCGGGTGCCCAGCACGATGTTCAGCACGACGAGCGCGCCCACGAGGATGCCGACGCTCACCTGATTGATGAAGAGGCTGATGATCGCGACGGCGACCAGCATGATGTTCATCGGGTCGGCGAGCTGCTGCAGCGCGACCTGCAACGTCGACGGCGGCTTCTCGGCCGCGATCGAGTTGGGGCCGTGCTCGGCGAGCCGCTGGGCGGCATCGGCGGCGGTCAGGCCGCGGTCGCGGTCGCTGCGGAGTGCGGCGACGACGGCGTCCGGATCCTGTGTGTACCAGGGGGCTTCTCCAGCCGTGTCCGGCGAGGTGTCCACGGTGCTCATGGCTCGAACATACCGCCGCGCCGAGACCGTGCGACGACGAATTTCGCCGACGGGCAGCGCGGATCAGTCGTCGAGTCGCTCGCGCAGGCGACGGGCCACTTCGGCGGTGGGCATCGCGCGCGGGAAGACGGCGACGACGACCTGTTCGGCGGCGGGATCGGCCTCGCTGCCGGGCAGCACGCCGAAGCGGCGGCGGGCGTCGTCGAGGGCGGTGCGCAGCACCGAGACGGGCACCTTCTTCGGACCGCGGATGAGACGCCGCAGCACGTGATTGTGGATCGCGGTGATCAGGGCCGAGAACCCGACGGCGTCCAGCGGGTCGAGGCCGGGCAGCGACGCGCGCAGGTACTCGTCGAAGAGCCGCTCGTAGCGGAACACCGTCACGATCTCACGATCTCGCAGCGCAGGCACCCCGCGCACGACCGCGTAGCGTCGCCGGGCGAGCTCTGGGTCTGCCGCGAAGTGCGCATAGACGGAGACGGATGCCTCGCACACGGCCGCCCACGGATCGGAATGCGGCTGCGCCAAGAACTCGCGCAGGTGTTCGAGGAGCAGTTCGTGGTCGGTGAACACCACGTCGTCCTTCCCGCCGAACTGGCGGAAGAACGTCGAACGCGACACGCCGGCCGCCTGTGCGATCTGCTCCACCGAGGTCTGGTCGAACCCCTGCTCGGCGAACAGCTCGAGCGCCGCGGCGACCACGGCCGCGCGGGAGGCGGCCTGGGAGGCGGAGGCGGCAGCGGTGTCGGACATCTCGGGGAGAGCCTAATGCGCG
>DATEOM010000380.1:0-3776 GCA_035274105.1 Microbacterium sp. | reverse complement strand
GGCGGGGAAGATGATCCTCGTCGACGACAACTTCGGCACCCTGGTGACCGCGGTCCGGCTCGGCCGGTCGATCTACGAGAAGATCGTCAGCTACGTCCGGTTCCAGATGTCGCAGCTGTTCTCGCTGGTGCTGCTGTTCCTCGTGGCGAGCATCTTCGGCATCAACCAGGGCGTGCCGCTGACGCCGATCATGGTGCTGTTCCTGAACTTCTTCGTCGCCATCTTCCCGGTCATCGTGATCCTCCTCGACCCGGTGCCCGACGGCATCATGCTGAAGCCGCCGCGCGACCCGAAGAAGACGATCGCGAACCCGGCCGCCGTGACGCTGTGGTTCATCTACGGCGGCCTGATCTTCCTCACGACCCTCGTTCCGCTGCTCATCTACCCCGGGCTGCTCGACCCGGAGAACCCGAGCGCCCCCAACATCCCGGTCACGATGGCGTTCGTGGTCTGCGCGTTCGGCTCGATCTTCGGCGGCCTCGTCATGCGCCGCGACCCCGAGTCGGGTCTCGCCGCCCCGATCCTCGCCGCGGTGAAGTGGCTGTCGATCCCGCTGGCCCTCACGGTCGTCGCGGTCGAGGTGCCGTTCATGCAGCGCCTCGTCGGCACGACGAGCCTGTCGGGCAACGAGTGGCTCACGGCGCTCGGCCTCGCCCTCCTCGTGCCCGTGCTCATCGAGCTCGAGAAGTGGATCCGCCGCGCACGGCTCCGCCGCCGCGCCGCGCACGTCTGACGCACACCACGGAGAACGCCCGCCCCTGGGTACCCGGGGGCGGGCGTTCTCCGTTCTCGCACATGCCGTGCGGCGGGGCGAGTGCGCGCCTCGTCAGCTGCCGGCGACCGCGATCTCGTTCGGCGTGACGTCGAGCGTCGTCGTGGAGACGATCTCACCCGAGGTGAGGTCGACGGCGTGGATCGCGCGGGCGGTGGGCTCCGTCACGTACGCGATGTCGCCCGCCACGACGATGGCAGGGTGGGGATCCTGCCACTCGACCGGCCCCTCCCACGGGTCGACGACGGGGTACGCGTCGACGATCTCCGCCGCGGCGGGGTCGAACACGTGGATCGACCCGTCGCTGGACAGGATGTACGCGAGGTCCTCGGGGCCGCGGGCGATGTCACGGAAGGTGTACTCGACGCCCTCGGGCAGCTCGACGACGTCGAGCGTGCCGGTCTCCGTGTCGATCACCGTGACGGCGGTGAGGAGGTAGCCCTCGGCATCCGGGTCGCTCTTGTAGTCGCCGACCACGAGCGGGCTCGTCTCGCTGACGTACGCGTTGCCCATGCGACCGTACGGCTGGTCGGGAGCGTCGAGCTTGAGGATCTCGCCGTCGCGGTAGAGCAGGGCGCCGTTCTCGCACCCGAAGACGACGGCTTCGCCGGCCGCCGTCCCCTCGCCGTGAACGCCCGGGCACGCATCGCTCGTCGCGATCAGCGCCCCCGACTCGTCCTGCGCCGTGATGCCGGTGCGCCCGTCGGCGTCGCCCACCGTGGTGAGGAAGGTGCCGTCCTCGAGCACGACCGAGACGCCGTGGTGCGCCTCGACGCCCGGGATCGTCTCGGTGTCGGGCACGTCGTCTCCGGCCGCGAGCAGCGCGTCGGTGTCGAAGATCGTGGTGTCGCTCGTTCCGTCGGCGTAGAGGATCGTCTTCCCGCCGTGGCGGACGACATGTCCCGGGGCGTCGGCGGCGAACACGAGGTCGGTGAGCTCCGGCTCGTCCGAGCTTCCGGCGGCCGTGTCGAGCACCTGGAACCCCTCGCTCATGGTGACGAGCACGTGGCGGCCGTCGCCCGACGGGTTGAGCCGCGTGAACTCCTCCGAGTCCAGGTCGGCGACCGTCTCCAGGCTCTCCCCGTCGAGGACGAGGATGCCCCCTTCGTACGAGACGGCGATCCGGGGTCCGGCCGCAGCGGTGCTCGGCGCGGCGGCACCGGCGTCGACGGAGGCCGCCGGCGTCGATGAACAGGCCGCGAGGGTGGCGACGGCACCGGCGGCGACGGCGAGCAGGCCGGCGCGACGCAGCGTGCGTGTGCGCATGTGGTGTTCCTCTTTCTGGGTGAGGGCTCAGTCCGAGAGCCCGGTGGCGATGCGCCGCGTGTTCTCGCGCATCATGGTCAGGTAGTCCTCGGCGCCCCCGCCGACCGCGGTCAGCGACTCGGTGTACAGCTCGACGACGTCGACCCGGGTGCCGGTCTCCTCTGCGAGCGCGCGCATCAGCCGATCCGGCGACGAGGACTCGGCGAAGATCGACGGCACACCCGTGCGCTCGATCGCGGCGGCGAGGTCGGCGAGGTCCGAGGCGCTCGGCGCGGCGAGTGTCGTGCCGCCCGGGATCGCGGCGCCGACGACGCGGAACCCATAGCGCTCGGCGAGATAGCCGAAGACGTGGTGGTTCGTGACCAGCGCGCGACGTTCATCAGGGATGCCCGCGAAAGCCGTGGCCAGCTCCTCGTCGAGGCGGTCGAGCTCGGCCAGATACGCGTCGACGCGTGCATCGACGTCATCGGCGCGGACTCCCGGCAGCCCCGCCAGCGGCCCGCGCAGCGCCATGACGACATCGGTCATGCGCGCGGGATCCGTCCAGAAGTGCGGGTCGGGCACCCCTGCGGCATCGCCCTCGCTGTAGGCGAGGACCTCGATCGCCTCGCCGGCGACGAACGTCGCGACGCCGTCGGCCGCCGCGGCGTCCAGATGCTGCTGCAGTCCTTCCTCGAGGCCCAGGCCGTTCGAGACGAGCAGATCCGCACCGCGCAGGCGCGCAGCATCCTGTGCCGAGATCTCGAACGAGTGCGGATCGGCGTCGGGCCGCATGAGCGTCATCACCTCGACGTCGTCGCCCACGAGCTCGTCGACCACATCGCCGAGGATGTTCGTCGACACGACCACGAGGGCTCTCTCGCCGTCCGCGGATGTGCAGGCCGAGAGGACGGATGCTGCGAACACGGCCGCCGCGAGCGCGCCGAGGGCTCGTCGCCGCTGCCGCCTCATCGGCCGGTCTCCGCGAAGAAGGCGGGGGTTCCCGGGGTGGGGAACACCCGTGCGATCCGGGCGCCGTCGGCGAAGTCGATCTCGTAGAGGACGCCTTCGGCGGGCGCGTTGAGGTAGGCGCGGTGCTGGTCGGCGACCAGCGAAGGGGCCCCGGCATCGGTCGCGAGCGACTCGGCGACGAGCGGCGCGGTCTGCGCGATCGTCTGCCCGCTCGCACCGTCGATCACGAGCACCCGCCCGTCAGCACCGAGCGCCAGCACATGCTGCGCCTCGTCGTCGACCGCGGTCGCCTGCACGATCGGCCGGCCCACCGGAAGCAGCGTCCACGCTCGCTCGCGCGTGTCGAGCAGCCAGATGCCATCGACGCCGGCGACGCCGGCGACCGTGGGACGACCGTCGCGTCCCGCGAACTCCATGGCCCGCGCGGCCGTGAACTCGGCCGGGTAGGCGATGAACTCGAACTCCACCTCCCCGTCGACCAGGGTCGCGAGCAGCGCGCCGTCCGCGCACCCGATGACGGCGCCCACCCGGGTGGTGATGGTGCCCCGCGGGTCCGCGCACGCGGCGGTCGCGCCGGGCAGCGGCGCACCCTCCTCGTCGAGCAGGGTCACGGATGCTGCGACCCCGCCCCGCGGCTGCGTCACCAGTGCGAACGACCCGATGGGCACGACCAAGCCGTCGTGCGGGCCGGTCTCGACGCGGAACCGCTCGACGATCTCACCCTTCGACAGCGCGCCGGTGTCGAGCAGCACCGCCTCGCCGCTGCCGGCGAAGAAGATCCCCGTAC
>DATEOM010000379.1:0-4741 GCA_035274105.1 Microbacterium sp. | reverse complement strand
CTTCGGGGCCCTCGCCGAGCAGCACCGCGAGGGGCAGACCGTCGACGAGGCGTACGACGGGCTCGGCGCGACGTACGACTTCTGGTGGGACGCGTACGCGCGCGACAGCATCGACGGCTCGGGCGGCTCGCTGCTGGCGACCGTGCACTACGGCCGCGAATACGACAACGCCTTCTGGAACGGCGAGCGCATGGTCTTCGGCGACGGCGACGACGAGGTGTTCCGCGGCTTCACGCGATCGCTCAGCGTCATCGCCCACGAGCTCGCGCACGGCGTGATCGAAGACGAGGGCGGCCTCTTGTACCGCGGGCAGTCCGGCGCGCTCAACGAGTCGATCGCCGATGTCTTCGGGGCCCTCGCCGAGCAGCACCGCGAGGGGCAGACCGTCGACGAGGCGACGTGGCTCATCGGCGAGGGGATCTTCACGGATGCCGTGCAGGGCGTCGCGCTGCGGTCGCTCAAGGCGCCGGGCACCGCATACGACGACGACGTGCTCGGCAAGGATCCGCAGCCGGCGCACATGCGCGACTTCGTCCAGACGCGCGACGACAACGGCGGCGTCCACATCAACTCCGGCATCCCCAACCATGCCTTCTTCCTCGTGGCGAAGGCGCTCGGGGGGCACGCGTGGGAGCGCGCGGGCGTCATCTGGTATCGCGCCCTCACCTCGGGCACGCTGCCGTCGACGGCCGACTTCACGACGTTCGCCCGCGCCACCCTGACGGCGGCGAGCGCGGAGTACGGTGAGAACTCGGAGGAGGTCGACGCCGTCCGCGCCGGGTGGGCGGGCGTCGGCGTGATCCCGGATGACCGAGAACCCGAGTCCTGACCGCACACCATCGCCCGCAGCGCCGGCGGTCGAGGTCGACGTCGCGCGCACCGGCGGAATCGCCGGCATCACGCGCCGCTGGTCGGCGCAGCCGCCCGAGGCCGAGTCTCCCGAATGGATCACCCTCATCGACCGCTGCCCGTGGAGCGAGGCGAGCACCGCCGCCCCCGGTGAGGACGCCGGCGATGCCCCCGCTCCCCCGCGCCCGGCGGCGCGACGCCAGGGTCCGATGCCGGACGGCTTCGTGTGGTTCATCCGCGCGACGTGGTCGGGTGCGGATGCGCGCGAGGCCGAGCTGCCCGACGACGAGGTCGTGGGCGCCTGGCGCGAGCTCGTCGACGCCGTGCGGGACTGGAGCAGGCAGAGCTCCGGCTCGGGCCGGCCGGGCCGCTGACGTCAGCGGGCGAAGAGGCCCTTCTTCTTCGCGGGCTTGAGCGCCTTCTGCATGTAGATCGTGCCCAGCCAGCGGCCGAACTTGAAGCCCACCCGTCCCATACGGCCGACCTCGACGAAGCCGAGCTTCTCGTGCAGGGCGACCGAGCCCTCGGCGCCCTTGTCGCTGATCACCGCGACCATCTGCCGGATGCCCGCGGCCTCGCATGCCTCGATGAGCGCTTCGAGGAGCGCCCGGCCGAGCCCCTTGCCGGTGGCCGCCTGGCCGAGGTAGATGGAGTTCTCGACCGAGAACCGGTACGCGGACTTGCTCGACATGGGCTGCACGAGCGCGTAGCCGAGCACCTGGCCCGACGGCGACTCCGCGACGAGGAAAGGCAGCCCCTGCTTGGCGAGCCCGTCGCGCTTCTTGCGCCACTGCGCGACCGACCACACGTCCTCGTCGAAGGTCACGACCGAGTTCGTCACGTAGTAGTTGTAGATCTCGCGGATGTCGGGGATGTCCCTGTCCTCCACGGGACGGATCGTGAACGAGAACGGGCGCTCGGCCTCGGGCTGCCGTTGAAGGTGGCGCGGCAGCTTGCGGCGGTCCTTCTCGTATTCCTCTTCGAGCATGAGCTCCTCCTCGATGTCTTCGGCCGGTCGCCCTACGCCGGCAGCCGCCAGTCGACGGGGTCGGCGCCCTGCTGGGCGAGCAGCTCGTTGGCCCGGGAGAACGGCCGCGAGCCGAAGAAACCGCGGCTCGCCGACAGCGGCGACGGATGAGCCGATTCGATGATCGGCGTGGCGCCCAGCAGTGGCCGCAGGTTCGCGGCATCCCGCCCCCACAGGATCGCCACGAGCGGCCGGTCACGCGCGACGAGCGTGCGGATCGCATGCTCGGTCACCTTCTCCCACCCCCAGCCGCGGTGGGATGCCGGCGCCCCCGGCGCGACCGTGAGCACACGGTTGAGAAGCATGACGCCCTGGTCGCTCCACGCCGACAGGTCGCCGTGCGGGGCGCGCGGGATGCCGAGGTCGGACTCGAGCTCCTGATAGATGTTGCCGAGGCTGCGCGGCAGCGGGCGCACGTGGGCATCGACCGCGAACGAGAGCCCGATCGGATGCCCCGGCGTGGGGTACGGGTCCTGCCCGACGATGAGCACCTTGACGTCGGGCAGCGGGCGCTGGAACGCGCGGAGCACGCGGTCGCCGGCGGGGAGATAGTGGCGGCCCGCGGCGACCTCGGCGCGGAGCCGCTCTCCCAGCGCCGCGATGTCGGGAGCGACGGGGGCGAGCGCGCTCGACCATCCGGGGTCGACGAGTCCGGCGTCGGCGAGCTCGGGCAGGGTCATCGCCATGTCGGGCGGGCTCCGATCACAGCTGCTCCGTGCCGCGCGGGCGCAGGGGTCCCCGTGCGAGGAGGAACTGCGCGGACTGCGCGACCGGGCGCATCGTGATCAGGTCGAGGTTGACGTGTCCGGGAGCGTTGAGCGCGTAGGCGATGACGTCGGCGACGTCGTCAGCGGTGAGCGGGTTCTCGACGCCGTCGTAGACGCGCTCGGCCGCCGCGCTGTCGCCGCCGAGTCGGTTGAGGGTGAACTCGGGCGTGCGCACCATGCCCGGCGCGACCTCGATCACCCGGATCGGCTCCCCGTTCAGTTCGAGGCGCAGCGCGTGCGCGATCATCGCCTCAGCGGCCTTCGCGGCGTTGTACCCGGCTCCCCCGGCGTACGCGGTCTGCGCGGCGGTGGAGGTGACGAAGAGGGTGTCGGCATGGCCGTCGGATGCTGCGGCCCGGCGCAGCTGAGGAAGCAGAGCCGAGACGAGCCGCTGTGCCGAGAGCACGTTGACGTCGAACATCCACTGCCAGTCCTCGACGCGCCCGTCCTCGACGCGGTCGGTGCCGCGGGCCCCGCCGGCGACGTGGACCAGCGCGTGGACCGGGCCGGACTCCGCCAGGAATTCGGCGAGCGCCGCGACGTCGGCATCCGTCGTCAGGTCCGCGGCGAACGCGACCGCGCCGGTCTCCGCCTCGAGAGCGGCGAGCCGATCGGCGCGTCGCGCGACGCCGACGACGTCCCATCCGCTCGCGCGCAGCGCGCGCACCGCTGCCTCGCCGATCCCCGAGCTCGCCCCGGTCACCACTGCCCGTCTGTTCGCCATACCCACAACGCTACCCACGTCGCGCCCGACAGCACTCCCCGACCGGGATTCGGGGGTCCCAGCGCGTTACGTCACATTTCCCCCACGTTGTTGACAACCCCGGGTCCTCCGTACTCTCGAACCCGGCTGGGGGGCACGCTCCCGGCATCCGATTCCGCAGGAGCAAGCCATGTCCGCACCCGAGAACTGGCGTTTCGAGACCAAGCAGATCCACTCGGGGGCTCAGCCCGACCCGGTGACCAAGGCTCGCGCGACGCCGATCTACCAGACCACGTCGTACGTCTTCGACAACGCGGACCACGCGGCGAACCTCTTCGCTCTCGCCGAGTTCGGCAACATCTACACGCGCATCCAGAACCCGACGCAGGCCGTCGTCGAGGAGCGCCTCGCCGCGCTCGAGGGCGGCACCGGCGCCCTGCTGCTCGCGTCGGGCCAGGCCGCGGCGACGTTCGCCGTGCTCAACATCGCCGAGGCCGGCGACCACATCGTGTCGTCGAGCTCGATCTACGGCGGCACCTACAACCTCTTCAAGTACACGCTCGCCAAGCTCGGCATCGAGGTCACGTTCGTCGAGAACCAGGACGACCTCGAGGAGTGGCGCCGCGCCGTCCGCCCGAACACCAAGCTGTTCTTCGCCGAGACCATCGGCAACCCCAAGATCAACGTGCTCGACATCCGCGGCGTCGCCGACGTCGCGCACGAGAACGGCGTGCCGCTCATCGTCGACAACACGATCGCGACCCCGTACCTCATCAAGCCGTTCGAGCACGGCGCCGACATCGTCGTCCACTCCGCCACGAAGTTCCTGGGCGGCCACGGCACCACCATCGGCGGCGTGATCGTCGACGGCGGCACGTTCGAGTGGTCGAAGAACGTCGACAAGTTCCCGGGTCTCACCGTTCCGGACCCCTCCTACCACGGCGCCTCGTACACCGCGGCGGTCGGTGACGGACTCGCTTACATCATCAAGGCCCGCGTGCAGCTGCTGCGCGACCTGGGCGCCGCCATCTCGCCGCAGAGCGCGTGGCTGCTCATCCAGGGCATCGAGACGCTGTCACTGCGCATCGAGCGTCACGTGCAGAACGCGCAGGAGATCGCGGAGTGGCTCGAGAACCAGGCCGACGTCGCCTCGGTCAACTACTCGGGCCTGCCCACATCGCCCTGGTACGCCAAGGCGAACGAGTACGCGCCCAAGGGCGTCGGCGCCGTGCTGTCGTTCGAACTCAAGGGCGGTGTCGAGGCCGGGCGGGAGTTCGTCAACAGCCTCACCCTGTTCAGCCACCTCGCCAACATCGGCGACGTGCGCTCGCTCGTCATCCACCCCGCGTCGACCACGCACTCGCAGCTCACGCCCGAGCAGCAGCTCACGACCGG
>DATEOM010000378.1:0-4268 GCA_035274105.1 Microbacterium sp. | reverse complement strand
ACACCGGCCGCGCGCTCATCGCCGATGGCGCGGCGACCGTGCTCGCGGGCACGTTCGGCGGCTCGGGCACCACGACGTACGGCGAGAACATCGGCGTCATGGCGGCGACCCGCGTGTACTCGACGGCCGCGTACTGGGTCGCCGGCGTCTTCGCGATCCTGCTGTCGCTGTCGCCCGTGGTGGGCGCGGTCTTCAACTCGATCCCGGCCGGCGTGCTCGGCGGCGTGACCACCGCGCTGTACGGCCTCATCGGCATCATCGGCATCAAGATCTGGGTCGACAACCGCGTGGACTTCTCACGCCCGGTGAACCAGTACACCGCCGCCGTCTCGCTGGTGATCGCGATCGCGGGCTTCACCATGGTGTGGGGCGACTTCCAGCTCGGCGCGATCGTCATCGGCGCGGCCGCGGCTCTTCTGATCTACCACCTCGGCAACGCCATCGCCCGCTGGCGCAAGACCGGCGCCGACGACGGCGGCCCGCTCCCCGCGGTCGGTCAGCTCGGCGGCGACCCGCAGGACGCACCGGTCAAGTAGGCGCTGGGTCGCAGCATCCATGACCCGCTTCTCGGGTTTGGGGCGCATTCTGTCCGTTGGGGCGCGTTTTCTCCGCCCCAACGGAAGAATCGCGCCCCAAACCCCGGAGGACCGTGGCGACGAAGCGGGAATGGATGCTGCGGGCAAAAGGTTGTAGCTACACGTGAATGAGATTGCGCACCCCGACCGGCTCGCCGCCGACACCTCGATGGGGGCTGTCACGCTCCTCGTCGGCGACCTCGACGGCATGACCGCGTTCTACCGCGACGTCATCACCCTGCAGGTGCTGTCGGCTGAGGGCGACGAGGTCGTGCTCGGGCGCGCGGGCCGGCCGGTCGTCGTCCTGAAGCACGAGCCGGCACTGCGCCACGCGAGCCCCGGTGCCGCCGGGCTCTTCCACACCGCGATCCTCTTCGAGACGCAGGAGGCCCTCGCGGCCGCGCTGTACAGCGTCGCGCAGCGCGCGCCCCACACCTTCACCGGGTCGGCGGATCACCTGGTCAGCCAGGCCTTCTACCTCACCGATCCGGAGGGGAACGGCGTCGAGCTGTACTGGGACCGCGCGCGCACCGAATGGTCGTGGACCCACGGCAGCGTCGAGATGGCGACGCTGTACCTGGACCCCAACGGCTTCCTCCGCGAGCACCTGACCGAACGGGCCGCAAGCGGCGGGACCGGTGCGGACGCAGCATCCGTCGGTCATGTGCACCTGTCGGTCGGCGACGTCGCGAGCGCCCGCGCGTTCTACGTCGACGCGCTCGGCTTCGACCCGACCGCCGAGCTCGGCAACCAGGCGCTGTTCGTCAGCGCCGGCGGCTACCACCATCACATGGCGATGAACGTGTGGAACTCGCGCGGCGCGGGACCGCGCATGCCGGCGCTCGGCCTCGGCCGCGTCGACCTGGCGCTGCCCGACGCCGACTCCCTGGGCGAGCTCGCCGAGCGCCTGCGCCACCACGGCCTCGAGGTGCGCGACGACGGCCGCACGGTCTCGTTCGACGACCCGTGGCGGAACCTCCTCCACGCGACCGTCCCCGGCCGCGGCTGACCCGCCCGCTTCGCGCCGGGCCTCTGCTCACCTGTCGCAAAGTGCCGGCGCGGGCAGCACTTCGTGACGGGTGAGCAACGAGACCCGACCGCAGGTGAGCAATCCGACCTCGACCTGAGGTGGGCGAGCCCTGAGGTCGGAGATGCCGGGAAGCTCAGACGGAGTCGCGGACCACGAGCTCCGTCTCGAGGATCGTGACGTGACGCGGATGCCGGCCCGCGAGGAGGTCGACGAGCACCGTGGCCATGCGCTCTCCCTGCGCGAACGAGGGCTGGCGCATCGTCGTCAGGTGCGGGATGACCGAGGTCGCCACCGGCGAGTCGTCGAAGCCGATGACGGCGACGTCCTCGGGGACGCGCAGCCCCTCGGCCGCGAGCACGGTCAGCACGCCGCGCGCCATGAGGTCGCTGGCGACGAAGACCGCGTCGGGCCGGGCCCCGGTGGCGAGCACCCGCCGCATGGCCTCGGCGCCGCCGTCCGCGGTGAAGTTGCCGTCTTCGACCGCGATCTCGTCGAGGTCCCACGCGGCGATCGCATCGCGGTACCCCTGCAGGCGGTCGACGCCCGCGGGCATGTCGCGCGGCCCGGTGATCGTCGCGATGCGGCGGCGGCCGCTCTCGATCAGGTACACGGTGGCGTCGTACGCCCCGCGGACGTTGTCGACGTCGACGTAGTAGTCGCGCTCGCGCTCACGCACCGGGCGGCCGCCGTAGACGACCGGCACGACGCTCGCGATGCGGTCGATGAACGTGTCGCTGGTGTGGTGCGAGACCACGATGGCGCCGTCCACGGCGCCGGAGCGCACGTACGAGGTCGTCTTGTCGCCGGGGTCGTCGCTCGCGATGAACAGGTTGAGCACGTAATCCGAGCGGCTGAGGCGCGAGTTGATGCCCGACACGATCGCCGCGAAGAACGGGTCGCCGAAGAACCGGGTGGTGTCTTCGGGCACGATGAGCGCGATCGCGTGCGTCTTCTGGCTCGCGAGCGAGCGGGCGGCACGGTTGGGGACGTAGTTGAGCTCGCTGATCGCGCGCGTCACCGACTCCAGGGCTTCCGGGCTCACGGCGGTCGAGCCGTTGACGACGCGGGAGACCGTGGAGCGCGAGACCCCCGCGGCCGCGGCGACCTCTTCGATCGTCACGGCGTGTGCGCTGCCGGTCGCCCGCGACCGCATGGCGTCGGTACTCATTCCTGCCCCCTCCTCCCGGATGCTACTGCGCCGGAGACGCCCCGCGCCGCAGTGCTACGACGCGACGGCCGCGCGCGCGGACTCCAGGTCGATCGCCCGGGCGCCGATGATGCGGCTGTACTCGAGCGCGCTGTCCTTCGGCGTGCGCTCCTGGGTGTCGTAGTCGACGCGCACGATCCCGAACCGCTTCTCGTACCCCCACGCCCACTCGAAGTTGTCGAGGAGCGACCAGTAGAAGTACCCGCGCACGTCGACACCGGCCTCGGCGGCGTCGAGGATCGCACCGAGGTGGCCGCGCAGGAACTCGACGCGGTCGGCGTCGTGCACGCGCTTCACGTCGCCCTCGACGACGAGCTCGTCGTCGAACGCGGCGCCGTTCTCCGTGACGTACAGCACCGTGCCGGCCGGCTGCGCGTATTCGTCCCAGACGCGCTCGAGGAGCGTCGTGAGCCCCTCCGGCTGCACTTCCCACTGCATCGGCGTGCGCGGAAGACCGCGCTCGTGCCAGTAGATGCCCTCGTGCGAGGGGTACGGCGAGCGACCGGGGCGGTCGGTCGGCGCGTCGCCGCCGATCGGCGGGTCCACCGGTGCGTGGCCGCCCACGTACTCGCCGTGGTAGTAGTTCACGCCGAGCGTGTCGATGGGCGTCGCGATCGTCTCGAGGTCACCCGGGCGGACGGCGGTCTCCCAGGTGGCGATGGCCGCAGCATCCACCTTCCGGATGTCGTCGACGATGTCGGCCGGGTACTGCGCGCGGAAGATCGGGTCGAGGAACCAGCGGTTGAATTGGCCGTCGATGCGACGCGCGGCGTCGACGTCGGCCGGCTCGTTCTCGTCGACCGGCTCGGCGACCGTGAGGTTCAGCGTGATGCCGAGCTTCAGCGACTCGTCGCGAGCGCGCAACTCGCGCACCGCCTGGCCGTGGCCGAGCAGCAGGTGGTGCGCGGCGAGCACGCCCTCCTCCACGCTGTAGTGGCCCGGCGCGTGCAATCCGGCGGTGTAGCTGAGGAACGACGAGCACCACGGCTCGTTGAGCGTCGTCCACACGTTCACGCGGTCGCCCAGCGCGTCGTGCATCGTCAGCGCGTACTCGGTGAACAGGTCCGCGGTGTCGCGGTTCGTCCAGCCGCCCTTCTCCTGCAGCGCCTGCGGCAGGTCCCAGTGGTAGAGCGTCAGCCAGGGGAGGATGTCGGCGCCCAGCAGCTCGTCGACCAGCCGCTTGTAGAAGTCGACGCCCTTCAGGTTGACCGCTCCGCCGTCGGGTCGCACGCGCGACCACGACGTCGAGAAGCGGTAGGTCTGCAGGCCCAGCTCCTTCATGAGCGCCACGTCGCTGGGGTAGCGGTGGTAGTGGTCGCACGCCACGTCGCCGTTGTCGGCGTTGATCACGGCGCCCGGCACGCGGCAGAAGGCGTCCCAGATCGAGTCGCGGCGGCCGTCCTCGTGGGCGGCGCCCTCGATCTGGAAGGCGGCGGTCGCGGCGCCGAACAGGAAG
>DATEOM010000377.1:0-2920 GCA_035274105.1 Microbacterium sp. | reverse complement strand
ATCGCCGAGACGCTGCTCACGACGGCGGTCGGCGGCCCGCGCGGCGCCAAGCACCGTGCGCGGTTCCACACGCTGCGGGTTGCCGCGGTACGGCCGCTGACGGACGCCTCGGTCGAGGTGACGTTCGCGATCCCCGAGGAGTCGCGCGACGCGTTCGACTATCTCGCGGGTCAGCACGTTGCGTTGCGCACGGAGCTCGACGGGCACGAGGTGCGCCGCTCGTACTCGCTCTGCCGGGCGGAGGACGCGGGCGGCGGGGGTGACGGGCCGCGCACGATCAGCGTCGCGATCAAGCGCGACCGGGGCGGCCGCTTCTCGACCTGGGCGCAGACCGAGCTGAAGGTCGGCGACGAGATCGACGTGATGAGCCCGCAGGGCACCTTCACGTCGAAGCTCGCCGACCTCGACGACGCGCACGTCGCGGGGATCGCGGCGGGGTCGGGCATCACGCCGCTCATGGCGCTCGCCGCGACCGTGCTCGCTCGCTCGCGCACGTCGCGGTTCACCCTCGTGTACACGAACCGCTCGAGCCTCGACGTGATGTTCCTCGACGAGCTCTCGGACCTCAAGGACCGCTATCCGACCCGGCTCGCGCTGCACCACGTGCTCTCGCGTGAACAGCGCACCGCACCGCTGCTGTCGGGCCGCATCGATGAGCCGCGGCTGCGGCGCATCCTCGGCGATCTCGTGCTGCCCGACACCGTCGACGAGTGGTTCCTGTGCGGCCCGTTCGAACTCGTGCAGCTGTGCCGCGACACCCTCGCCGACATCGGCGTCGACCCCGCGCACGTGCGCTATGAGCTCTTCACGACGGGCGAGGGGGAGCGGGCCGAGCCGTCGGCCGGTCGCCCCGTCGTCGTCGCGGCGGACGAGCCGGTGCACCGCATCGAGTTCACGCTCGACGGACAGTCTCAGGCGGTCGACAGCCCCGTCGCCGCGCGCGAGTCGATCCTCAACGCCGCGCTGCGCGTGCGACCCGACGTGCCGTTCGCGTGTGCCGGAGGTGTGTGCGGCACGTGCCGTGCGCGCCTGCTGCAGGGGTCGGTCACGATGACCGAGAACTACGCGCTCGAGCCCGACGAACTCGAGCGCGGGTACGTGCTCACCTGCCAGTCCCACCCGACGACCGACACCGTCGTCGTCGACTACGACGTCTAGGAGGAACGAATGATCGAACTGTCCATCACCGGCGACGTCGCCGACGTCGTCCTCAACGCCCCCGAGAAGCTCAACGCGCTCTCGCTGCGCGAGCTGGGGGAGATGGATGCCGCGTACCGCACCGCCGAGGAGTCGGGGGTGCGTGCGCTCGTGCTGCGGGCCGAGGGCCGGGCGTTCTGCGCCGGCCGCGACATCGCGGGCGTCGACCCGGTGACCGACGACGTGCCCGAGTACCTTGCCGGCGTGGAGACGTTGATGCGGCGGATCGCCGCGTTCCCCGCGCCGACGTTCGCGGCCGTCCACGGTGCGTGCCTCGGTGTGGGCCTGGGGCTCGCGATCGCCACCGACGTCGTCTACGTCGCCGACGACGCCAAGATCGGCTCGCCGTTCGCGAGCCTCGGCGCGATGCTCGACTCGGGTGGTCACGCCCTGCTCTACGAACGGCTCGGCGCGCACCGGGCGCTGGATCTCATCTACACCGGCGCGATGATGTCGGGCGCGGAGGCCGTGGCAGCGGGGCTGTTCAGCCGGGCGATGCCGGTCGAGGAGGTCTTCGACTTCACCCTGCAGCGCGCGACGCTCGCGGCGGCGGGACCGACGGCCGCGTTCGTCGCCTCGAAGCGCCTGATCGCGCGCCTGCGCGGCGAGCGCCTGTGGGACGCCGTCGCCGAGGAGGCCCGCGGCCAGGAAGCGCTGCGCAGCACCGCCGACTACCGCGAGGGCTTCGCCGCGTTCCAGCAGAAGCGCAAGCCCGACTTCACCGGCGAGTGACGAGGCTGCGGGTGCCGTCACGCCCCGCGTGGGCTCGGATGCGCTCAAAACGTCAATGAACTTCCGGCTCACACGGGTGGTGGTGTGCCGATGAGCTTCCGGCTCACACGGGTGTTGGTGTGCCGATGAACTTCCGGCTCACACGGGTGTTGGTGTGTCGATGAACTTCCGGCTCACACGGGTGTTGGTGTGCCGATGAACTTCCGGCTCACACGGTGTCGTCACGCCCCCGATCGACGTCAGCCCACTCACGAGCGTCTGGATGATGGCGGACGGTCGTCGTGAGAATGGTCGCGTTGCAGCGTCGGAAAGTCTCGTGTGAGCCGGAAGTTCATCGTGGTTTTCACGGTGAGTGGGCGCGCAGCGCGCGGCCAGCCACCGGCGCCGGGGTCAGGAGTTCACGCGAATGATCTCACGCTGGTACGGCGCGATCACCTCTCCCGAGATCCGGCAGTCGAGCACGAGGAAGCGACGGGATGCTGCGGGCTCGGCCGCCCACTCAGCGAGCCGGTCCAGGTCGGCCAGGGTGCGCACGACGACGCCCTCCGCTCCGACGCCGGAGGCGAGCGCGGCGAAGTCGACCTCGGGGATGAGCATCGGCTCCTTCGCGAGACCCTTGAGGCCGTAGAGGTTGATCTCGGCGCCGTAGGCGGCGTCGTTCCAGACGACCGCGAGGCCCCGCCCCCCGGCGACCCGCACGGCGGTCTCGAGGTCGGCGAGGGCCATGAGCCCGCCGCCGTCGCCGGTGGTCAGCACGACCGTCGCCGACGGCTTCGCGAGTGCGGCCCCGGGCACGGACGGCCAGCCCAGACCGATCGACTGGAACGCGGTACCCACCATGATCATGCGGTCGGGCGAGGCGACGCGCCAGTACATGTTCGCCCAGCCGATGAAGTGCCCGCCGTCCGAGACGACGACGCGATCCTCGGGCAGCAGGTCGCCGATGCGCGCCGCGACCGACCGGGGGTCGAGGCGGCCATCGGCGGCGACG
>DATEOM010000376.1:0-2291 GCA_035274105.1 Microbacterium sp. | reverse complement strand
ATGCCGGCACCCCCGCCCTCGCTCAGCTCATCGAATCAGTCGACGTCGCCGTGCGTGTGGTCGTGGTCGGGTGCGAGACCACCGCCACCGGGAAGGTTGACGGTGCCTTCCGGGCCCGCCGGAGCCGGGAACGAGAAGTTCCCCGGCACCTTCGTGCCGACCACGCCGTTCACCGTCTCGGTCGAGTAGGCGTACGTCATCACGGCTGCCGCGATCGCGTCGGAGTTGACGTCGAGCGCGTCCAGCGCCAGGTTGTCGATGTCGTCGCAGGCGAGGTGGTAGCACGGGTCGTACTGCTGCCCCGCGGTACCGCCCCAGATCTCCGCCTGCTCCACGGTCTTCGGCACCTCGGCGCCGGTGAAGAGGCCGCCGGCCGGGATGCCGTTCAGGATGAACGCCTGGTAGTCGCTTCGGCCGCTGAACTGCGCGTCGTCGTACGGCACGCCCGCCCAGGTGTAGTAGCTCTCGAACAGGTCCTCGATCGCGATGGAGCCGTCGGGGATCGGCACGCCGGCGGGCGCGTCCCATCCTGACTCGTCACCGTCGTACACCATGAAGATGTAGTTCGGCGAGGCCACCATGTCGAAGTTCAGGTACAGCGCGACCTCGTCGAGCGTGCCCTCCACGACCTGCTCGTCGACCCAGGCGCGCGAGCCGAGCAGTCCGCTCTCCTCGGCACCCCACCATGCGAAGCGCACGGTGTTCTGTGGCTTGAGCTTCGACATCTGCTGCGCGATCTCGAGGAGCGCCGACGAGCCGCTGCCGTTGTCGTTGATGCCCGGGCCTGCCAGCACGGAGTCGAGGTGGGCGCCGGCCATCACGACGTTCGTGTCGTTCACGCCGGGCAGCTCCGCGATCACGTTGACCTGCGGACGCGACTCGGGCTCGTCGACCACGATGTGAGCGGTCGAGCCCGCCTGCGCCAGCGCAGCGCCGTCGGCGAAGCTCGCCCCGACGACCGGGATGGTGGCCGGCGTCTGGTTGACGCCGAACAGTGTGCCGGTCAGGAGTCCGGAGCGGAGGTCGGTGTTGCCCTGGTTGAACATGATGACCGCCTCAGCGCCCATCATCTCGGCACGGATGGCCTTCTGGCCGAACTCGCACGTGCCGCGCTGGATGAGAGCGATGTCGTTCGGCCCCGAGAAGTCGAGCCCGACGTAGTCCGAGTCCTCACACCCGCTCGTGACCGGGTCCCGCGGCATGTCGAGGACGATGTCGACCGGGATCACGTTGCCCGTGACCTCGCCGTAGCCCGTCCCGGTGAAGGTGCCCGACGCGTACTCGGCGGCGACCGGGGTCAGCTGCTCGAGCAGGGGCGGCGGCACGAACGTGAACGGGAACTCGTCCAGCTCGACGTTCCAGCCCGCGGCCTCGAGCGTGTCGACCACGTACTCGACGCTCGCGGTGTAGCCGCTCGTGCCGGCCGCGCGAGTGTCGCCGTTGGCGTCCGCGATCGCCTGCAGGGCGCGTTCATGCTCGAGGACCCCGTCGACGGTCACGCACGAGAGGAGTTTCTCGTAGGTGTTGTTCGTGCGCGTCTCGCAGGCCTGCGTGGGAGCTGCGACGGCGCCTCCTGCGGGAACCAGCGCCAGGGCAGCGACCGCCGTCGTCGCGATCACCGCCGCCTTGGCGCGCTTGGAAAGTGCTCTAGATGGGTACATCGTCTTCCCTTCCAACGCGGGCATCATCGTCGACACCCGTCGCGACGGAGCATATGCAAAGCCGTGCGCGGGGGGAAGTGAAGATTATGTGAGAATTCGACCGGGCCGCCTGGGCATCTTGCCCGCACGACCTCTTCCGCTGCCGATTTGGTGGTGGGCGCAGCATCCCTTACCCTTGATGAAGCCGAAGACCGCCGGTCATCGACATGCGTGCGAACGCATGGAGATCGAAGCTCTGCAACACAGGGGCCCGCGCAGGTGTCACGAACGATTCTCCTGATTCAGGAATCCCGCTCCGTGCGCTTGCGCCGGAGCTTTTTTGTTGCCGCGACGAGCAGATGAGCGGATGCCTTCGGCCGGCGCCCCGCCACCGCGGAGCGTCTCATTCACACAAGGAGTGGCCATGGCGCAGAAGGAAGCATCGGTCGCCGAGCTCACGAAGCACTTCGAGGACTCGACCGCCGTTCTGCTGACCGAGTACCGCGGTCTGACGGTTGCCCAGCTCAAGGAGCTGCGCAACAGCATCCGTCAGGACGCGGAATACGCCGTGGTGAAGAACACGCTGACCAAGATCGCCGCGAACAACGCGGGGATCACGTCGCTGGACGACGACCTCAAGGGTCCGTCGGC
>DATEOM010000375.1:0-3266 GCA_035274105.1 Microbacterium sp. | reverse complement strand
TCGCGGGCCACGACCGCGGCATCCGCCCGCACGAAGCCGCCGACGTGCGGATGCGTCGCCGCCGGTGCGACGTCGATCTGGAAGACGCGGGTCCCGGGGGCGAACAGGTCGCCGAACCGCATCGTGAACTGGTTGAGGGACGCGCCGAACACGACGGCGACGTCGGCCTCGCGCACGAGCTCCATCGCATCCTCGGCGCCGAAGCCACCGGTGACGCCGAGGTCGAACTCGGCGCGCGGGAAGATGCCTCTGCCGAGCGCGGTGGTGGCGGTGACCGCGCCCACGGCATCGGCCACTTCGCCCAAGGCCTCGCCGGCGCCCGAGATCCATGCTCCGCGACCGGCGAGCAGGAAGGGCCGCTCGGCCGAGGCCAGCGCCTCGACGAGTCCCTCGACCGCGCCTTCGGCGAAACGCCCTGCCGGCACGAGAGGAGCGGGAAGGCGCGGCTTCGGGGCCTCGGGAAGCGGGCCAGTGCCCTGCGCGGCGACGTCGTAGGGGATCGCGAGCACCGTCGGCACCCGGTACGTGAGGGCGTGTTCGATCGCGATGATCGTTGTGGCCGCAGCATCCGTCCGCCCGACGGTATAAGTGCGCGCGCCGACGGCCGAGGCGAGGGCGATCTGGTCGACGCCCCACGGTCGCCGACCGGAGGTGGGCTCGTCGCCGACGACGAGCACAAGCGGCACGTGCGCCTGCACCGCCTCGGCGAGGGCGGTGAGCGTGTTCGTGAAGCCGGCGCCGTAGGTCGCGGTCGCGGCGGCGAGGCGTCCGGAGGCGCGGTGGTACGCGTCCGCGGCGACGACGCCCCCGGCCTCGTGGCGCACCGCGGTGAAGTGCACGTCGGTCGAGCGCTCGAGCGCGTCGAGGAAGTAGGCGTTGCCGTTGCCCATCACGCCGAACACGTGGTCGATGTGGCGGGCGAGGGTGAGGGCGACGTGCGCCGAGACGGTGCTCAGGGCAGGAGACATGGCGGTGCCTTTCGAGACGGAACGGATCGAGAGCCGTATGTGTCTCGCGCGTGCGCGCTGCGTGCCCATTTTTCGAGCACCGGCGGGCGACGGTGCCGCCGGACGTGACGAGTATAGGTCTTCGGGCAGGATGGGAGTCATGAAGACGACTCAGCTCCGCCGGTACACGCTCGTCGCAGGGGAGTTCGACGCCTTCGTCGCGTGGTGGAACGAGTGGATGCCGCGGGTGCGGCCCGCCGCCGGCTTCGCCATCGAGTTCGCCTACGGCCTTCCCGAGACGAACGAGTTCGTGTGGGCCGTGAGCGCCCCGGGCGACGCGGAGGCGTTCGCCGCCCTCGAGCAGGAGTACCTGGCGTCCGACGCGCGGGCCGAGGCGTTCGCCGATGTGCCGCAGCGCGTCGCGGAGTACAACATCCGCCTCGTGACGGAGTACCCGACGACCGCCTGACCGGCCGTCCCCTCCGGCAAACACCACATCCGCAACCAGACACACGGCGCCGCACGGTGTCTCGCGGCGATCGCGGTGTTTGCCCGGTGCGGCCTGGACTCAGCCGCCCAGCGCCTCGCGGATCGCGGCGGCCGACGCACCGAGACGCGCCGCGATCTCCTCGTCCGAGTGCGAGCTGGCGACGAACACGACCGCGATCGCCGCGGGGCCGCGCCCGCGCACCACGAAGGGCACGGCGACCGCGCGCAGGCTCGGGATGACCTCGTCGTGGCTGGTCGCGTAGCCGCGGGCGGCAGCATCCGTCACCTCGTCAGCGAGGTCCGCGGACACGCTCGACGGCCAGGCCGCCTTCGGCAGCAGAGACAGGATCGCCTTGCCCGGCGCGCCGCGGGTGATCGGATGCCGCGTCCCCGGCCGCTGCGCGACGGGGTTCACGGCGTGCCGCGGCTCGACGCTCGAGAGGGTCACGCACTCGTCGTGGTCGAGCACCGCGAGGAAGCACGTCATGCCGAGGTCGGCCGCGACGGCGGTGAGTTCGGGCAGCGCCTCGGCCTGCAGGTCGTGGGCGACGCCTGCCGCGAGCGCGGCGAGCCGTGCGCCCAGCTCGACGCGCCCGGCCGCGTCGCGCTCGACCAGCCCATGGTCTTCGAGAGTGCGGAGGAGCCGGTAGGCGACGGATCGATGCACCTCGAGGCGCTGCGCGATCGCGTCGATCGAGAGGGGCCCGCGTGCGTAGGCGAGCACCTCGAGCGCACGGATGCCGCGGCTCAGCGTCTGCGATGCGGGCGCTGTCGTTGTTTCGAGCCTTGTCATACGGCCCCCTCTTCGTATACGATCTGTTCAATAGTAGAACGACGTGTTCGAATATAGAACACGCACCCGCTCGCAACAACTCCCAGGCCGCGAGCCCTCGACACCGTCGTCCGAGGAGGACACACCGATGCAGTTCCATCACCACGGCTACGTCTCCGCCGACCCGCGCGTGCAGGACGCGGCAGGCACGGGCGTCGACCGACCGACCGAACTGCCCGACCAGACGGACGTCCTGATCGTCGGCTCCGGCCCCGCGGGCATGCTGCTGGCCGCGCAGATGTCGCAGTTCCCCGACGTCACGACGCGCATCATCGAGCGCCGTGACGGGCGTCTCGTGCTCGGCCAGGCCGACGGCATCCAGCCGCGCAGTGTCGAGACGTTCCAGGCGTTCGGGTTCGCCGAGCGCATCGTCGCCGAGGCCTACAACATCGCGTGGATGAACTTCTGGGGACCCGACCCCGAGAATCCCCGCAACATCATCCGCACCGCGCGCACCGAGGACTACGCGTACAAGATCAGCGAGTTCCCGCACCTCATCGTGAACCAGGCGCGGGTGCTCGACTACTTCGCCGAGGCTGCCGCGAACGGTCCCGGGCGCATCAAGCCCGATTACGGCGTCGAGTTCGTCGGGCTCACCGTCCACGACACCGGCGAGCACCCCGTCGAGGTGCGCGTGCGCTACACCGCGGGGGAGCGGGCCGGCGAGGAGCGCACCTTGCGCGCGAAGTACGTCGTCGGCTCCGACGGCGCCCGCAGCGGCGTGCGCGAGGCGATCGGCCGCAAGCACGTCGGCGAGTTCGCGGCCCACGCGTGGGGCGTCATGGACGTGCTCGTCAACACGGACTTCCCGGACTGGCGCACCAAGTGCGCGATCAACTCCGAGGCCGGCAACATCCTCCACATCCCGCGCGAGGGCGGGTACCTGAGCCGAGTCTACGTCGACCTCGGCGAGGTCGCCGCCGACGACGACCACCGCGTGCGTCAGACGCCCATCGAGGCCGTCATCGCCAAGGCGAACGACATCCTGCACCCGTACA
>DATEOM010000374.1:0-2582 GCA_035274105.1 Microbacterium sp. | reverse complement strand
CCGCAGCATCCGTTCCCCCGAACGTCATTTCGCCGACAGTCCCAGAACCGGATACATCACGGTGAACCCCTCCTGCAGCCCGCCGGTCAGCGCCTCGCCGACATGACCGGCGCCGGGCACCTCGTAGTACGTGACGGTCATGCCGACCGCCTGCGCCTCGGCCGACACGTCCGTGGCGGCCTGGATGTAGGTCGGGTCCTCGGAGCCGGCGGTGAACACCGCGGTCATGCCGTCGTAGGTCCCGGACGGGGCGGCTTTCATGATGTTGATCGGCTTCGCGGCCTCGAACGCTGCGGTGTCGCCACCGTAGATCGTCGTGGTGACACTGCCGGGGTCCTCCGAACCGGGGAACGGCTCCCCCGAGATGTCGATGAGGTTCTTCCACTGGTCGGGGTAGGTCGCGAGGTACTTCACGGCGCAGCCACCGCCGTTGGAGTAGCCGGCGATGACCCAGTACTCCGGGTCCTGGATGATGTGGAGGTTCTGCTTCGCCCAGGCCACGACGTCCTTCGTGATGTACGTCTCGGCGTTGCCGTACGCCTGCGAGTCGGCGCAGGCGGGGTCGTCGCCGCTCGGGCCGATCTGGTCGGCAACGATGACGATCGGCGCGAGCCCCTTGTTCTTCGCCGCGAAGTCGTCGAGAACCCCGCCGATGTAGCTCGGGTCGGGGTTGCCGGGGAAGCCCATCATCATGATGACGAGCGGCAGCGCCGGCGCATCCGCGACCAGCGCCGCCGGCGGCAGGTAGATCCCGGCGGGGCGGGCGTCGAACCCCGACGCGGTCGCGGGGATCACCTGCGTTCCCTGCTGCCCCTTGGCGGGCATGTCGGCCGGCGGCGTGAACGTCTCGTACAGCGGACCGGCATCGGGATCGGCGGTCGCGGTGTTGGTGGGGACGACGATGGGGTTGTCGGCGGAGATGCCGAACAGGCTCCCGAGCGTCGGGTTGAGGCCGTAGACGGCGTTGACGCCGATCGTGCCCGCGATCACGAACACCACGATGCCGACGATCGCGACGATCTTGCGCCACAGCGGCGAGCTCCACAGGTTCGCCACCGCGACGCCGATCGCGGCGAACGTGCCCGCCGCCCACCACAGCACGGGCGTGGGCAGCGGGTCGCTGCCGAACGCGTCGGTCGCGTCGATGAGGAGCCCGACGCCCAGTCCGACGAGCGCCCCCACGAGGAGAGCCAGCAGCGCGGTGAGCACCCACCGCGTCGTCGGCCTGCGGATGAGCAGCACCACGAAGAACGCGGCGGCGACGCTGTACACGATCCATGGCAGCGGACCGTCGATGATCGGGATGCTCCACATTGCGCCTCAGCCCCTTCGCGCGATGCGACACACAGTAGCGGTCGCCGCGTGGACGGCGACAGACCGAGGGATGGGTAGGGTCGAAGTGGAATGAGTGAGACGGATGCCCCGCCTCGCGTGAACGGCAAGCCCGTCGACCCGCGGCTGCTGAGGTACGCGAGCGCCTCTCGCGGTTTCTTCGTCGCGATCGCCGCGATCGCGGCGGCGCAGACCGCGGTGATCGTCGCGTTCGCGTGGCTGCTGACGCGCGCGATCACGGGAGCGATCGACGGGATGCCGTGGTCCGAGCTCGCTCCGACCCTCGGCGCCCTGGCGATCGTGGTCGCGCTGCGCGCGGTGCTGCTGTGG
The DNA here is from genome assembly GCA_035274105.1 of Microbacterium sp. Taxonomy (GTDB): domain Bacteria; phylum Actinomycetota; class Actinomycetes; order Actinomycetales; family Microbacteriaceae; genus Microbacterium. Next base: position 920 of record DATEOM010000374.1, on the reverse strand, counting down.
GCGCGCGAAGCCGTCGCCGCCCGCGCTGCCGCGCGCGTGCAGGGGCAGCTGCGCACCGCCCTCGTCGAGGCGATCGGCGCGCTCGGTCCGGAGTGGCTCGGCGCCCGCAACTCGGCCGCGCTCGCGGTGACCGCCGGACGCGGCCTCGACGCGCTCGAAGCGTACTTCGGCCGCTACCTGCCGCAGCTCGTGCAGACCGTCGTCGCGACGCCGCTGATCCTCGCGGTGATGTGGTGGCAGGACTGGATCTCCGGGCTGACCGTGCTGCTCACGCTCCCGCTCATCCCCATCTTCATGGTGCTCATCGGCCTGGCCACCCGCTCGGTGCAGCAGCGGCAGTGGCGCACGCTCCAGCGCCTCGCCACGCGGTTCGCCGACACCGTGCAGGGGCTGTCGACGCTCAAGGTGTTCGGCCGGCAGCATCGGGCCGCGGCATCCATCGAACGGGTGACGGGCGAGTACCGCCGCGAGACGATGCGCGTGCTCAGGGTCTCGTTCCTGTCGGGGTTCGCGCTCGAGTTCCTCGCTTCGATCGCCGTCGCGATCGTGGCGGTCTCGATCGGGTTCCGGCTCATCGACGGCTCGCTGACCCTCGCGGTGGGCCTCTTCGTACTGCTGCTCGCCCCCGAGGCGTACCTGCCGCTGCGGCAGGTCGGCGTGCAGTTCCACGCCGCGGCCGAGGGGGTCGCGGCGACCGACGACGTGTTCGACGTGCTCGATGCCGCGCGCACCCCAGCAGCGACCCCCGACCTCCCCCGCTCACCTGTCACAAATGGTCGCGGCGAGCGACACATTGCGACAGGTGAGCAGCAAGACACGCTCATTCTGGACGGCGTGCGGGTGCGGCGCGGGGAACGGATGCTGCCGCCCGTCGTCCTGACGGCGGGCCCGGGCACCGTCACCCTCATCGAGGGGCCGAG
>DATEOM010000373.1:0-3180 GCA_035274105.1 Microbacterium sp. | reverse complement strand
CGGGTGCGCGCGTTCGGGCCGACCGCGCAGGCCTTCACCGGCATCAGCGAGATGTCGGGTCTTCCCTCGCCGTATCCTCCTGCCGGCATCGGCTACTCCTACCTCGACTGGTTCGGCGCGTACAACATGGCGAACGCGATGCTGGCAGGCCTCTACCGCCGCAACACGACGGGGCTCGGCTGCCACATCGACGCGTCGCAGGGCGAGATCGGGCTGCAGCTCACCGGCACGGCGATCCTCGACTGGTCCGTCAACGGGCGTTCCTGGTCGCGGACCGGCAACCGGTCGCCGTATGTTCCTGCCGCGCCGCACGGCGCGTACCCGTCCCGGGGGGAGGACCGCTGGATCGCCATCTCGGCCTTCACGCAGGAGCAGTGGCACGCGGTCGCCGAGTCGCTCGGCCGCCCGGAGTGGCTCGTCGACGAGCGCTTCAGCGACCTCGCGTCCCGCGTCGCCCACCAGGACGTGCTGGACGGGCTGGTGGCGGATGCCACCCGGGATCGCGACCGCGCCGAGCTCATGACGCTGTTGCAGCAGCGAGGGGTGCCGGCCGGCGTCTGCCAGGACGCGGAGGACCGCTACGAGCACGACCCGCAGCTGGCTCACCTCGGCTGGACCGTGGAGCTGCCGCAGAGCGAGATCGGCACCTGGCCCGTCAAGGAGCACCCCGTCCGCATGGCCGCGACGCCCGCCTACATGGGCGGTCGGCTGAACCGATCCGGGCCCAACTACGGCGAGGACACCGACGCGGTGCTCGCAGAGATCCTCGGCTTCGACGACGACCGCATCCGCTCCCTGCGGACGGCAGGCGTCGTCTAATCACCATCCAGAACGGAGAACGTCATGACCAACACCGCAACGGAGCTCTCGCCGGCCGAAGTCGCAGGGCAGATCCACGACCACGACTTCACGATGACCATCGACGGCGAGTCGGTCGCCGGCGCGACGCTGTTCGACGTGGAGAACCCGGCGACCGGCCTGACGTTCGCCAGGGCACCGCACTGCTCCGACGAGCAGCTCGATGCCGCGGTCACGGCCGCGCACCGCGCGTTCCAGACGTGGCGACGGGATGCCGACGCCCGCCGCGCCGCTCTTCACCGTGTCGCCGACATCCTCGTCGACAACGCCGAGCTCCTGGGCACCGTGGTCACCCTTGAGCAGGGCAAGCCGCGCGCCGAGGGCATCGGCGACGTGCTCCGGTCGGCGGACTGGTTCCGCTACTTCGCCGACCTGGATCTCGGCAACCTGGTGATGCAGGACGACGACCAGGGATTCGTCGAGGTGGTGCATCGCCCGCTCGGGGTCGTGGCGGGTGTGATCCCGTGGAATCAGCCGATGCTGATGGCGGCGTGGAAGGCGGCCCCGGCCCTGCTGGCCGGGAACACGATCGTGCTCAAGCCCTCGTCGTTCACGCCGCTCACGTCCCTCCTCGTCGGGGAGCTCGTGCGCGACGCCCTTCCGGCCGGCGTGTTCAACTGCGTCTCCGGCCCCGAGCCCCTGGGCAGCAAGCTCATCGCGCACCCGCTGGTGCGCAAGGTGTCGTTCACCGGCTCGACCGAGGTCGGCAAGGGCATCCTCCGCGACACGGCCGCGGATCTGAAGCGCGTGACGCTCGAGCTCGGCGGCAACGACGCGGCGATCGTGCTCGACGACGCCGATCCGGCGGAGTTCGCCGAGGCGCTCTTCTGGGCGGGATTCAAGAACAACGGGCAGATGTGCGCCCTCATCAAGCGCCTCTATGTCCCGGAGTCCCGCCGCGCCGATTACACCGCCGCGCTGGCCGAGATCGCGCGCAGCGTGACGGTCGGCGACGGGATGGATGCCGCGACCCAGCTGGGTCCGCTCGCCACCGCACCGCACCATCGCGGGATCAAGGCGCTGGCCGCGGCCACCCGTGAGGCAGGGGCGTCGGTCGCAGCGGGCGGCAGCACCACGGACGGTGGAGGACACTTCTTCACGCCGATGGTCGTGACAGACGTCACCGACACCGACGCGATCGTCGCCGACGAGCAGTTCGGTCCGATCCTTCCGGTGATCGGCTATGACGACGTCGAAGACGCCCTCGCTCGCGCGAACGACACCCGGTTCGGTCTGGGCGGCTCCGTCTGGGGAAGCGACACCGATCGCGCCCGTGAGATCGCCTCGCAGCTCGAGTCGGGCCAAGCCTCCGTCAACCACCACACCCGCGGCATCCTCCCCCACCTGCCCTTCGGCGGCGCGAAGTGGAGCGGCATCGGCGTCGAGAACGGACCGTGGGGATACGAGGCGTTCACGCAGCTGCAGACCATCGCAGGACCCGCGCGCACGCGTCGCGCGTGACGCGCACAGAAACAAGGGAGAAGTACGAAGATGTCACTCGAAGGAAAGCGATTCGTCCTCACCGGATCGGCATCCGGCATGGGCGCCGCCACCGGCAAGAAGCTCCTTGCGGCGGGGGCAGAGGTCTACAGCCTCGACCGCAATCAACCCGACTACCCGGTCACCGCCCACTTCCCGGTCGACCTGTCGGACCGCGCCAGCATCGACGCCGTCGTCGCGCAGCTCGAAGGTCCGTGGACCGGCCTCATCAACGTCGCCGGCGTGCCCGGCGGATCGCTGCCGAACGACTTCGTGTTCTCGGTGAACTACCTGGCGCTGCGCTACCTCTCCGAGCAGCTCGAGCCGCAGCTCGAGCCGGGCGGCTCCATCGTCAACGTGTCGAGCAACGGCGACGTGCTCTGGCCGACGCGCCGCGAAGTGCACGAGGACCTGCTCGCCGCGTCGTCGTTCGAAGACGGCCTGTCGTGGTACCAGAACAAGACGCCGGAGGGCAAGGCGTACAACTTCTCGAAGGAGGCGGTGAGCTTCTACACGATCAACCGCGCCATCGACTTCGCCAAGAAGGGCCTGCGCATCAACGCCGTCTGCCCGGGCATGACGAACACGCCGATCATCGACGACTTCCTCAAGGTCATGGCCGAGGATCGTGTCGAGCGCATCAAGAATCTCATCGGCGGATGGGCCGAGCCCGAGGACATCGCCGACGTGATCGTCTTCCTCGTCTCCCCCGAGGCGCGGTTCGTCAACGGCCAGCTGCTCGATGTGGACGGCGGCCTGAAGTCCGGCATGGCCGCGGGCGTCATCCCCTACCCCGGGTACTGACAGAACAGCAGCCAAGGGCCGTCGCGGATCATCCGCGAC
>DATEOM010000372.1:0-3027 GCA_035274105.1 Microbacterium sp. | reverse complement strand
TGCCGACGAGGTGGTTCGCGGGCATCGCCACGGGGGCGTTCCTGGCCGCCACCGCCGCGTTCGGAGGACTGGCCACCGCCGCGCCTCCCGAGCTGGCACAGCTCTCCCCCGGCGAAGCGCACGTCACCGGTCAGCGGTCGCTGACCGTGCAACGCGCGGTGCTGATCGACGCCCTGCCCGAGGCGGGGGTCGTCGTCGAGGACGGCCAGCGTGTGCTCGCCGTCGTGGTGGAGGTGCAGAACCGGTGGGATGAACCGCTCTCATCGACCGGGGCGGACGGAGTCGCCGGCTCCTTCCGCGTCGCCGGCACCGGCGAGGCTGTTGCCGCCGCCGCGCGCATGGACGACGCCACCTCCGCACCCACGCTGCAGCCGGGCGTGCCCGCGGAGCTCGTGTACGCCTGGCCCGTCGATGCCGCCGCCTTCGAGGACGGCCAGGATGTGGAGGTGACGATGTACGAGCTCTCCCTCTACACCGGCTCCTTCGTCACGGCAGGGCGATGGTGGGACGACCCGGTCGCCGACGCCACGGTGACGGTGAGCGTGACCGACGTCGGAGCGGGCGTCGATGAGGACGGCGACGATGACAGCTGACCGCCGTCTGCCCCGCTGGACCACCTGGGCCCTCGCGGCCGGCTTGCTCGTCGCGGCGTGGTTCGTCGCGCTCGTGACGCCTGGGGAGGAGCAGGCGCAGTCTCCCTTCGTCGTCGCCGCCGAGATGGGTGAGACGACGACGGGCCGCAACATCGCCGCGACCGTCATCGACATCCGTCGCGCCGCCGAGATCCGCGAGGACAGCGACGGCTGGGCCGCAGACGGGAACTGGCTGGTGATCGACCTCGAGGTGGCGTCAGTGACGTCGGAGGCCCTCACCCGACTCGACCACGCCATCGTCGAGGTCGACGGCGTGCGGTACAGCGCGAGCGACCGGCCGGACTCCCTGGCACGGGCAGCCCTCGCCGCCGGCATTCCGCAGGCGGGAAGCCTGGCATTCGAACTGCCGGCGGACCTCGAGTCCGGTCCGGCGGTGCTCGAGCTGGCGCTGCGCAGCGACCCGCGCCTTGACTCGATGATCGTGCTGCACTTCGACGTGGCCGACGCGTCACCTGTCCCGCAGGCCGAACTTCGCGAGACCGGATGGGCGAACCCGTGACCGGCTGGTGGCGCGCCAACGCGATGGGCCTGGGAGCACTCGCTGTACTGGTCCCGGCGCTCACGCTGACGATCTGGTGGAATGAGACCGCCGACGGCGCCGCGAACAGCCCGACCCGGGCGGTGACTCTCGCCCCGGGCGCCGCGACCGACTACGCGGGAGCGGTCGTGGGGCCGGTGACCGCGGAGTTCATCGAGCTTCCGGACGCACCGCGGGGCACGCGCGTGGTGACGGTCGCCGTCGAGGTCGATCCGGGCGCGAAGCCGTTCGCGTGCGCGCTGCCCGTGTTGCGAGAAGTCGCCGGCAGTGCCCGACAGTGGGACGCGACGAGTGATCTCGGGCGGGAGTGGGATGCCGACCGGCAGACGTATTGCGACACGGAATCCACCGCCCCCTTCACGCTGGAGCTCGACTACCTCGTCCCGGATGACGCGTCCGGCCCGTTCACGGTCGAACTCGGTTCGCTCGGCGCGTATCCCGAGTTCGTGAGCGCCGTCGTCGAACCCTGATCCTCGGCGGCGGCATCCGCCGCGTCGGCGGCGTCGCGCGAGCGCAGCGTGCCGACAACCGCGTCATACCCGCCGGCGACGAGCGCGATGCGCACAGGCTCGACGAGCAGCGGCGCGACGAGGAAGATCAGCTGGTCGTAGACGAACCAGAACTCGTCGACGTCCTGCGGTCCGACCAGACGAGGGATCGCCCACTCGAGCACGCCCTGCAGCCACAGCAGCAGCGTGTACAGCAGCACGAACCCGGCGATGAGCGCAGGCCCGGCGCGCCACATGAGCACCAGCGCTCGCCCTATCGGAGTGAAGCGCGACACGAGATCGCTCCAGATGTCGCCGACCCGGGCCCGCAGTCGCTGCGGCAGAGAGCGATATCGGGAACGGATGCGGCGGCCCACCTCGCCGCCCAGGCCCTCGGTCGATATGGGCGCCGGAGCCACTGCGCGACCGTAGACGACACCCGCGATCGTCAGCCACGCCACGGGGAGCAAGATGAGACCGCCGGCCTCGCCGAGAACCCACTCCACGGCTTCCCACATCCACGCCAGCGGCACGAAGGCCGACGACACGGTCTCCCGGAGATCCGCGAGCCACACCATCCCCTGTCGCGACGAGATCCAGGAGCCGACCGCGCCCACCACGATCGAGATGACGACCGCCGCGAAGTAGACCCAGACCGCCTCGAGGTAGGCGGCGAAGACGCCGAACCACTTCGGCAGCCGCTCGCGGTAGCGCGTGAGGAGCCAGCGCAGCGCGTAGGCGACGACGACGATCGCCACCGTGACCGGGGTGAGCGTGATCTCCCCGGCGAGGCCGTCGCCGCCCGCGTTCACCCCCAGCACAGCCTCGGTGAGCGCTCGCCCCGAGCTCTCTTCCAGCACCCGGGCGGAGTACGCCGCGGCGTCCTCACGCAGGTAGCCCCACGCGGCGTAGAACGCGAAGAACGGCAGGATGCCGGCCATCAGCGCGGCGAAGAACTCGCGGCGTCGCGACGACCGGTCCTCCGGAAGAGGTGCGATCGCGCGAAGCTGCCGCATCCCGTCGCGCAGGACCAGCAGCATGCCGACCAGCGCGATCAGACGAACGAGGATCGCGACGGGCAGAAGCAGCGATCCCGCGACCGCGCTGTACGACCCGACCCACCCCGCGAACTCGATCACGACGTAGCGCGCGAAAATCGCGCCGACGTAGAGCGCGAGCATCACCGGCCAGTGGGACCAGAGCAGGCGGCCGGCGGTGCGGAGCACATCGAGCACGGCGGTCACGCATCCACGCTAGCTGGCCCCGATCCGACCGAAGGATGCGAAGAGACGAGGAATCTCACATTCGGGCAGGAACCGAACGCGAGAAACGTGGTTCCGCAGCCGCC
>DATEOM010000371.1:0-4513 GCA_035274105.1 Microbacterium sp. | reverse complement strand
GCGCTCGCCGTGCGCGCGCAGATGGAGCGCTGGCAGACGCTGGTCGAGTCGATCATCGAGGACGGCTGCCGCACCGGCGCGTTCTCGACGACCGAGCCCGGCGAGGTGGCGTGGGAGCTCATCGGCATGATCGACGGGCTCAACGCGCAGTCCCTCGCCCGCGGCACCGACACGACCCGGTTCGCCGCGCGCACCGCCCGTGCGGCCGAGGCACTCGTCGGCGCCCGGCCGGGGTCGGTGCCGGTGAGCGCGTAGCCGCCCGGGCACCACGGCACAAGCCCCTCCGCTCCCCGGACACCTCGCCCGTACGTTCGGAAGCGAAAGGAGCACGCCATGACGAATCAGCCACCCCTCATCCCCGCACCCCTCGGTGACGACGACGATCCCACCGTCGCCGACGGCACGGCCGACGACGCGGACGGGATGCTCGATCCGACCCTCGACGACGACCGCCCGCTCGACCCCGATCTCGACGACGACCGCATCGACAGCGCGGCGGCCGACGAGCGCGCCGCGACCGAGGGCACCCTCGACGTCGACGACCGACCGTGACGCCCCGTGCAGAACGCGGGCCGCGCTCGGCGCAGCCGGGCCAGGATGGAACCATGAGTGCGATTCCCTCCGTGACCCTGAACGACGGCGCCTGGTTCCCCGAGCTGGGCCTCGGCACCTACAACCTGCGGGGCGAGGAGGGCATCGAGGCCATCGTGGCCGCGATCGACTCCGGCTACCGCCTGCTCGACACCGCCGTCAACTACGAGAACGAGCGCGAGGTCGGTGAAGCGGTGCGTCGCAGCGACGTCGGCCGCGGCGAGCTGCTCGTCGCCTCGAAGATCCCGGGACGCCACCACGGCCGGCAGGAGGCGATCGACAGCATCAAAGGCTCGCTGGATCTGCTGGGCCTCGACCGCATCGACCTGCAGCTGATCCACTGGCCGAACCCCAGCGTCGGCAGGTACGTCGACACCTGGCGCGGGATGATCGAGGCGCGCGAGCAGGGTCTGGTGCGTTCCATCGGGGTGTCGAACTTCACCGAGGAGCAGCTCACCGAGCTCCTCGAGGAGACCGGCGTGGTGCCCGCGGTGAACCAGGTGGAGCTGCACCCGTACTTCCCGCAGGAGAAGCTGCGCGCCTTCCACGCGACGCACGGCATCCGCACCGAGAGCTGGAGCCCGCTCGCCCGGCGCAGCGAGCTCCTCACCGAGCAGATCCTCACCGAGCTCGCGACGGTGCACGACGTCACACCTACCCAGGTGGTGCTGCGCTGGCACACGCAGCTCGGCAGCACGCCGATCCCCAAGTCGGCCGACGCCGACCGCCAGCGCGAGAACGCCGACGTCTTCGGCTTCACGCTCACCGACGACCAGGTCGCCGCGATCAGCGCGCTCGAGCGCGGCCGCCTGTGGGACGGCGACCCGCTCACGCACGAAGAGATGTGATCGACGGATGCTGCGGCCCGGCGCACGTCGCAGGGCCGCAGCATCCGCTCTCCTGTTCAGGCGTCGGGGAGGGCGTCGAGCCACTCGGCGAACGTCTGGGTGCCGCGCAGCGCTTCGGGGCCGGGAAGCAGCGCTCCCGACCGAAGGGCGCGGCCGAGGGCGCCGGGGGTGTTGACCACGGGGACCGGCGCTCGGTGGCCGATCGCGTGCGCGTAGCGGTGCACCATGTCGGCGAGGCTCTCCTCCCGCGGTCCGGCGAGGTCGGTCGTCCGGCCCGCGGGGCCCCGCTCGGCGAGGTCGACGAGGTGCGCAGCGACCTCGTGCACGGCGACCGGCTGGATGCGGCCGGACGGGGCGACGTGGGCGCCGGCGCGGGCACGGTGGTACATCATCGCCGCGTACTCGTGGAACTGGGTCGTGCGCAGGATCGTCCACGGCACCTCGCCGTCGGCGACGAGCCGCTCCTGCACCAGCTTCCCCGCGTAGTAGCCGTCGGGCGCCGCCTCGGCGCCCACGATGGTCAGCACCAGGTGGTGCGCGACGCGCGCGCTGCGCTCGGCCGCGAGCAGGCTCTTCGTGGCGCCGGCGAAGAACATGACCGACACGTCGGGCTTCGCGGTCGTGACGTTGGTGACGTCGATGAGCGCGTCGACCCCGTCGAGGGTGCCCGCGAGACCCGCGCCGCTCAGCAGCTCCACACCCGTGCGTCGCGACAGGATGACGGCATCGTGGCCGCGCTCGCGCGCGATGGCCGCGATGTGTCCTCCCGTCATGCCGGTGCCGCCGGCGATGGCGAGTCTCACGAGTCCTCCCGGTGCGTGTGACCCCGAACCCCCGCTCAGCGTAGCCCCGCGCGGTCGCGCTGCACGAGACGAGGGCCTCGACTCAGCCGAGTTCGGCGAGCCACTCCGCGAAGGTCTGCGTGCCGAGGACGGCGCCGGGGCCCGGGAGGCCGAGCCCCGCCCGCATGCCCTTCATCTGCCCGCCGGGCAGGCTCACCGACGGGATCCAGCCGCCATGGCCGGTGCGCCGTGCATACCCCTTGATCATGTCGTCGAGGCGCTCCTCCCGGGGTCCCGCGCGGTCGGCGGCGCGCCCCTGCGGTACGCCGGCGGCCAGTGCGGCGAGGTGCGCGCCCACCTCGCGGGCCGCGACCGGCTGCACCCGCCCGCGGGGCGCGACGTGAAGCGGACCCAGCTTCGCTCGCGCGAACACCTGACCCGCGAACTCGTGGAACTGCGTCGCGCGCAGGATCGTCCACGGCACCGTACCCGTCTGGACCACCTGTTCCTGCGCGAGCTTGCCCGCGAGGTAGTCGTGGGGGATCCGGTCGATCCCCACGATCGACAGCAGCACCACGTGCGCGACGCCTGCCCGGGCGGCCGCCTCGACCAGATGGCCGGTCGCCGCCTCGAAGAACCGGGTGGCGACGTCGGCCGACACGGTCGTGATGTTCGCGGCGTCGACGACCGCGTCGACGCCGTCGAGCGCGGCGTCGAGTCCCGCACCGGTGGTGAGGTCGACGCCTGTGCGGCGACTGAGCACGACCGCATCGTGCCCGTCGGCGCGCACCGCCTCCACGACCCGGCTTCCGACGACGCCCGTTCCTCCGGCGACCGCGATCCTCATGACATCACTCCTTTCGTCCCCGGGCGGGGCTCTCGACAGTCCGACGACGCGGGGCGCGAGAATGTGAGCGAGCGGCTCACCTTTTCTTCGCGTGCGTCGTCGGAACATCGGGAGGGGATGACGGATGCCGCGCACCGACGAGGTCGAGAGCGAACGCCGTGCCCTGCTCGGCCTCTGCTACCGCATGCTCGGCACCGTCGCCGACGCCGAGGACGCCGTGCAGGAGACGTACGTCCGCTGGCTGCGGCTGTCGGACGAGGAGCGGGCCGCGATCCGCAATCCGGCCGCGTGGCTGACCAGGGTCGCCGGACGCGTGTGCCTCGACATGCTCGGGTCGGCTCGCGCCCGGCGCGAGCGCTACGTGGGGGAGTGGCTGCCCGAGCCCGTTCCGCAGGACTCGCCGCTCGCAGCATCCGTCCCTCTCGACCCGATCGAGCAGGTCACGCTCGACGACTCCGTCTCGATGGCCCTTCTCGTGCTGCTCGAGTCCCTCACGCCCGCGGAGCGTGTCGCGTTCGTGCTGCACGACGTCTTCGGGGTGCCGTTCGCCGAGATCGCCGAGACGGTCGGGCGGAGCCCGGATGCCGTGCGTCAGCTCGCGTCTCAGGCGCGGCGGCGCGTGCGCGAGCATCGTGCGGGCGCGGCGTCGCGCGAACAGCACGATGCGGTCGCCCGCGCCTTCGCGGCGGCGGCGACGACCGGCGATCTCGACGCTCTCGTCACCGTGCTCGATCCCGGCGTGGTGCTCCGCTCCGACGGCGGCGGACGCGTCTCGGCCGCGCTGCGTCCGGTGCGGGGCGCCGACCGGGTCGGACGATTCCTCCTGGGCCTGCCGCGCCTCCTGCCCGAAGCGGTGCTCGTCCCGGTCGAGACACCCGACGGACTGGGGTTCCTCGCGGCGGTGCATGGCGTGCCCGACGCGCTGGTCACGCTCGAGGTGCGGGGCGCCCGGATCACCGACGTCTTCATCATGCGCAACCCCGACAAGCTCACCCAGTGGAACTGACGGGGCTCGGCAGGTGCACCGGTCCGCGTCAGTGCGGGGCGTGGTACTCGGTCTCGCCGGCCTTCCAGTAGCCCTTCACGATGACCGCGTCGGGCTCGAGGCCCCATCGGTCGAGCAGGAGAGCGCGGCCGGGCCTGACGATCGACTGCTCCGCCGCGACGAAGCCGAACACCGCGCCGTCAGGGCGGTCGGCGGTCGTCACGGAGTCCAGGCGCGCGGCGAGGGCGGAGCCGGCGGGGCGGATGCCGCGGTGAGCCTGCTCGACCACGATGCCCGCCGGTGCGTCGATCGCGAGCTCGTGCGCGGCATCCCTCACCTCCACGACGATGCGGCCGATCGCGTCCGCGTTCATCGCCTGCGCGAACCGGCGGATCGCCGGCACCGCCGTCTCGTCGCCGGCCAGCAGCCACGCGTCGGGACGACCGACGAGCACCTTCGA
>DATEOM010000370.1:0-5369 GCA_035274105.1 Microbacterium sp. | reverse complement strand
CGAGCGCCTGGCCGGCGAGATCGACCGCGCCATCAGGTTCATGGAGGCCGCCGGCGCCGACTTCGAAGAGCTCAAGCGGGTCGAGTTCTACACCGGCCACGAGGGCCTGCTCATGGACTACGAGCGCCCGATGACCCGCATCGACTCGCGCACGAGCACGCCGTACAACACGTCGGCACACTTCCTGTGGATCGGCGAGCGCACGCGCGAGCTCGACGGCGCGCACGTCGACTACTTCTCGAAGATCCGCAACCCCATCGGCGTGAAGCTCGGCCCCACGACGTCGCCCGACACCGCGCTCGCGCTCATCGACAAGCTCGACCCGAACCGTGAGCCCGGCCGCCTGACGTTCATCACGCGCATGGGCGCCGGCAAGATCCGCGACGCGCTGCCGCCGCTGCTCGAGGCCGTGAAGGACTCGGGCGCGACGCCGCTGTGGGTCACCGACCCCATGCACGGCAACGGCATCACCACGCCCACCGGCTACAAGACGCGTCGCTTCGACGACGTCGTCGACGAGGTCCGGGGCTTCTTCGAGGCGCACCGCTCGGTGGGCACATTCCCCGGCGGCATCCACGTCGAGCTCACCGGCGACGACGTCACCGAGTGCCTCGGCGGCTCCGAGCAGATCGACGAGGCCACCCTCGCGACCCGCTACGAGTCGCTGTGCGACCCGCGCCTGAACCACATGCAGTCCCTGGAGCTGGCGTTCCTCGTGGCCGAGGAGCTCGAGAAGCGCTGACGCGGCTCGATCAGCCTGAAACGCCGAAGATCCCGGATGCCTCGCCCCGAGGCATCCGGGATCTTCTCGTCGGCATCCACCGCTGCGGCCCTCACCCGTGGAGCTCCCCTTGGCGGGGGCTGCGGTCGTCCGGCGCGACGGGCTCTTGGTGACGAGACCGCGCGATAGCACCGACGATGTGCGGATGACGGTGCTGTCGTGAGGTCTCGTCGCGATTGCGTGAGAGATGGATGCCTCGACCCGCAGCATCCGGGATCGTCACCGCTCGGCGGTTCGGTGTGACACCCGCCGCGCCTCCTCTGAGATGAGACCGCGCGATAGCACCAACGATGCGCGGATGACGGTGCTATCGCGCGGTCTCGCATCCGGGCTGTGGATAGTCGCCGCGGCCGCTGGCGCAGGCGCGCCAGGATCTAGGGATGCCGCGACGAAAACTTCCTGATGAGCTCAATGGGTTCGCGTTCACGACCGCCGAGGCACGCGAGCGCGGCGTCGACAGGGGACGCCTGCGCGGGAGCGATGTCCTCAACCCTCATCATGGGATCCACATCGCGGCCGCGTCTGCGATCGACGACGACATCATGGCGCGCTGCGAGCGGCTGATCCCTGCGTTGGGCCCCGGTCAGTGGTTCAGTCACCGCAGTGCCGCGCGCATCTGGGGGATCCCGCTCCAGCCGGCGTACTCGGCGACCGAAGGGCTGCACGTGCTGTCGGTGGGAACTCGCGTGCCACTTCGTCATGCCGGCGTGATCGGCTGGGTATCGGCGGACGACTCTGTGCAGCGCGAGATGTTCGATCTGCTGCCCGTCGTCTCGCCGGCCGAGGTCTGGTGTCAGCTGGCCCAGCGTGGCGCAGTCGTCGGTGGGGAGCTCATCGAGCACGCGTGGCTCGTCGCCGCCGCCGACTATCTGCTCACCGGCAAACGGCAACCCGACGGCACCCGGGCAGAGCCGCCGTGCACGGTCGACGACCTCGAGGCCGCCATCGCGCGCCGCGGTCGGGGGCGAGGTACGGCAAAGCTCCGTCTGGCACTCGCCGATGCGCGCTCTCCGGTGGACTCTCCCTACGAGACGCGCACGCGGCTCGGCCTGATTGCACACGGTCTGCCTGAACCTCAGGTGCAGATGCGGGTGGAGACCGCCGACGGGCCCCGGCACGCGGACCTGGGGTATCGCAAGGAGAAGCTCCTCATCGAGTACCAGGGCGATGAGCATCGCAGCTCACGCAAGCGGTGGCTGAGCGACCTGGCGCGCGTGCAGCTCTTCCAGGACGCGGGGTACGAGGTCCTCCTGATCGGCGCCGACGACGTCGACCCCGACTGCTCCGCCCTGGCCGACCGCGTGCGGCGCTTCCTCAACCGCGAGACCGCACGATAGCACCCGCGCGAAGCCCGTCGCGGTGCTGTCGTGAGGTCTCGTCGCAATTGGTCGAGGGATGACGGATGCCGCGCCCCGCAGCATCCACCAGCAGCCTGGGCGGGACGGCTGAGAGGCGTGCGGGCGCGAGACCGCACGTTAGCGCCGCGGCTGATTGCGGGACGGTGCTGTCGTGAGGTCTCGTCGCGAAAGGCGGCCGCGTTGGGAGCTCACGGCGATGCGGACGGTGGTCTCGGCCGCCGCGCGTCAGAGGGCGGCGGCGATGCGCAGGGAGATGACGGTGCCCTTGGGCTCCCTGTCGCCGGCGTCGGGATTCTGCGACTCGACCTGGGTGAACGGGTCGGGGAAGGCGTCCCAGCGGTCGTCGTAGTCGATCGTGAATCCGGCGTCGGCGGCTGCCTGGCGGGCCTCGGCGAGGGTCAGGCCCTCGAAGTCGGGGACCTCGAACAGCTCCGGACCCGTGGACACGACGAGGGTGACCGTGTCGCCGGGTGCGAGCCAGGAGCCGTCGTCCTTGCCGATGACGCGGATCACGCGGTCGGCCTTCACGGAGTCGCTGGACTCGGTCTGGCTGGGGTCGGCGACAACGAGCCCGAGACCCTCGAGCGTGCTGCGCGCCTTGCCCTCGCTCTCGCCGGCGACGTTCGGGAGCGGACCCAGTGAGACCTGCAGGCGCGCCGTGTCGCCCTGATGCACGGTGCAGCCGTCCATGCAGGGGACGTCCTGCGAGCCGTCCTCCGGTGCACCCGCGGGGCGGATGACCACGCCGACGACGACGTCGGGTGCCGCGTCGGTGAAGAACTTCGCGCTCTCGTCGGGGACGGCGACGGACTGTGCCTGGAGCGCTGCGCGTGCGTCTGCGTCGGGCATTCCCGAGAACGACGCGAACGTCGCCTCCTGCGGGCCGAGCGAGACGTAGACGTCCACCTCGGCACCCTTGTCGACGCGGGTGCCGCCGCCCGGATCGCTGCGGATGACCTCGCCCGTGGCGACCTCGAGGCTGTACTCGCCCTGCTGCACCGCGACGAGCGAGTCCTCCTGAAGACGCGCGGACGCCTCATCGAACGTCATGCCGGTGACGTCGGCGACGGCGACCATCGAGCCGGGGCCGGAGCCGAACCACCAGCCCAGCCCGCCCGCGAGGGCCGCGAGCACCACCACGAGCACGACGAGCCATGCCCCGCGGGAGCGTCGGCGCTGCGTGGCCCTGCGAAGACGGCCGGCGTTGTCGACCTCGGCCATCGTGGCGACGGGTCCGGTCGCGGTGCTGGGCAGCACCGCCGTGAGCTCGCCGGTCGAGGCGACGTCGTCGCGCACGATGCCGATGGGGCCGGTGCGGGCGACGACGGGGGAGATGCCGAGCTCGCGCTCGATGTCGCGCAGGCGCTGCAGCATCTCGCGCGCGTCGAGAGGCCGGTCGTCGGGGGACTTCTCGGTCGCCCACAGCACGAGCTCGTCGAGCGGTTCGGGAACGCCGGGGTTCTTCACGCTCGGCCGCGGCACGGAGTCGGTCGCGTGCTGGAACGCGATCTGCATCGGCTGCTCGCCCTTGTAGGGCTGCTCGCCGGTGAGCATCTCGTACAGCATGATGCCGATGGCGTAGATGTCGCTGCGGGCGTCGGCGGTGCCGCGCGTGACGAGCTCGGGGGCGAGGTACGCGATGGTTCCGAGCAGCTGCGCGCCCGAGGCGGTGTTCGCGGTCGTCGCACGGGCCAGGCCGAAGTCGCCGATCTTGATGCGGCCGTCCTCGGCGAGCAGCACGTTCTCGGGCTTGACGTCGCGGTGGACGATGCCGGCCTTGTGCGCGGCGGCGAGACCGGACAGCACGGCGTCGAGGATCGACACCGCCTGCGGCACCGTCAGTCGCCGCTGCTCGCGCAGCAGCTCGCGCAGCGTGATGCCGGGGAGGTACTCCATGACGAGGTACGCCATGTCGCCGTCCTGGCCCTGATCGAACACGTTGACGACGTTCGGATCGGCGAGGCGGGCGGCCGCGCGGGCTTCCTGGATGAACCGGCTCTGGAAGACGGTGTCATCGCTCAGGTGGGAGTGCATCACCTTGAGCGCGACCCGGCGCTCGAGGCGCAGATCGGTCGCCACGTACACCGTGGCCATTCCGCCGCGGGCGATGCGAGCACGCACCCGGTATCGGCCGTCGACGAGACGGCCGATCAGCGGGTCCGTCTGCTGACTCGTGCTCACTCTGAGAGTCTACGGATCCGTGCCTGCGAGCTGGCGGAGCGGCTCACCCGCGAGACCGCAATGTAACCAGCTCGTCACCGAAGCGCGGCGAGCCAGGAGGCGGCGGAGGCCTCCCACTTCGCGTACGCGTCGGGGTATGCGGAGATCTGCACCGCCTGGGCCGCCTGCGTGAAGGTGAGGTTCTCCCAGCCGGGGATGTCGAGCAGCCCGCGCGTGCGCGACCCGTTGGGGTCGCCCGGGCCGCCGAAGAAGACGCGCGTGGCGCGCGCGGCATCCTGCACCTCCGCCT
The DNA here is from genome assembly GCA_035274105.1 of Microbacterium sp. Classification (GTDB taxonomy): domain Bacteria; phylum Actinomycetota; class Actinomycetes; order Actinomycetales; family Microbacteriaceae; genus Microbacterium. Next base: position 760 of record DATEOM010000370.1, on the reverse strand, counting down.
CGGTGCCCCACCCGTAGCTCGGGCGCTGCTGGAACAGGCCGAGCGAGTCGCGGTCGCCCCATGTCACGTTGCGCAGCGACGACTCCTGCATCGCGGTGCCGAGGGCGATGGCGATGCCGCGGTCCGAGACGCCCAGTTCACGCCCGATCCGGACGATCAGCTGCGCGTTGGAGACCTGCTCCGAGGTGAGCCCCGGGATCGACGTCGCCGCACCGGGGATCTTGATGGTCTGGCCGGGGTAGATGATCGACGACCAGCCGAGCCCGTTGGCCGCGAGGACCGCGTTCGCCGTGACGCCGTACCGCTTCGCGATCGAGCTGATGGTCTCGCCCGCGGTGATGGTGTGAGAACCTCCCGCTGACGCGTGCGGGGCGGGGGCAGGGGCGGGCGCCGGTGCCGGGGCAGGAGCGGGGACGGATGCTGCGGGCGCGGCCGCACCGGGGATCTTGATGGTCTGGCCGGGGTAGATGATCGACGACCAGCCGAGCCCGTTGGCCGCGAGCACCGCGTTCGTCGTGGTGCCATGGCGCTTCGCGATCGCGCTGACGGTGTCGCCGCGCTGGACGGTGTAGGTGCCGGTGGATGGGGCCGGCGCGGGCGCGGTGGGCGCCGGTGCGGCCGCGGCTGCGCTGAGCTTGAGTACCTGGCCCGGGTAGATCGTCGACGACCAGCCGAGCCCGTTGGCCGCGAGGACCGCGTTCGTCGTGACGCCGTACCGCTTCGCGATCGAGCTGATGGTCTCGCCCGCGGTGATGGTGTG
>DATEOM010000369.1:0-16271 GCA_035274105.1 Microbacterium sp. | reverse complement strand
CCCAGGCGCCCCATACCGCGGCGCGGGCGGGATCCACACCGCGCGCGGCGAATCCTGAGATGGCGCCCGCCAGCACGTCCCCGCTCCCGGAGGTGCCCAATCCCCCGTCGCCCTCGTCGAGCCTCCATGCGCGACCGTCGGCATGCGCCACCACGCCGTAGCAGTTGACGACCGCGTCGAAGGTCCGGGCGATCTCGCAGACATCGGGCACCTCGTCGGCGAGCTCGCGGCCGAGCAGGATCTTCGCCTCGTCCTTGTTCGGGTTCAGGATGAGGTGGCCGGGAAGTCCGCGGCGATCGATCTGGGGCAGCACCCCGAGCGCGAACGCGTCGAGCACGACCAGCCGTGGGCCCGTCGCGGCGACGGCGAGCAGCGTCGCCCGCGTCTCATCAGGGTCACTGAAGCCGGGCCCGACCAGCACGGCGTCGGCTGCTGCGACTCTCTCGCCCAGCTCGCCGTTCAGCGGCGCGTCGGCATCATCCGGGAGCGCGAGGATGCCGGCTTCCGGAAGCGCGATGCCGACCTGAGCGTCGATCGACTGGGGCACCGCAAGGACCACGCGCCCCGCACCGACGCGCAGCGCCGACTCGCCGGCCAGGAGCACCGCCCCGGGCGAAGTGCGGGATCCGCCGACGACCACGACGTCGCCGCGGGACTTCTTCGAGTCGCCCGGGTCGGGCAGTCCCCACTCCCGCAGCAGCGTTTCGGTCACCGGCTCAGCGCGGCTGGACATCGGGGTCCCCGGGGTGAGCGGTGACATCGGCGCCCTCGCGCTGGAGGTGGGTCACGTCTGAGAATACGGCGAGCTCCCAGCCGGCCTCGCCGCGGACCAGGTGGGTGATCGAAGCGTTCAAGACGGTGTGATCGTCGGCGAAGATGAGCAGCTCGTCCTCGCGCAGCGGCAGCAGGATGTAGAGCAGCAGCATCACCACCGCGTCGTGCACGACCAGCATGGCCGTCTCGGGCCCGCTCTCGAGCGCCTCGCGAAGGAACGACCGCAGCCGCAGCGCGACGTCCGCCCAGGACTCTCCGCCCGGCGGCCGATGGTAGAACTTGCCGAGGTGGCGACGCCGCGAGAACTCGTCGGGGTGCAGACGCGCGACGCCCTGCCTCGTGAGCAGGTCGAGGATGCCGAGCTCCCGGTCGCGCAGTCGCTCGTCGACGAAGATCGTCCGGCCGGCTGCTCCCTCGCCGAGGGCGATCGCGAGGGTCTCCCGAGCCCGCGCGTAGGGCGAGACCCAGTACAGGTCGATGTCGTCGCGGTGGTCGGCGAGCCACGCTCCGAGCGCGCCCGCCTGCTCCTGTCCGGTGTCCGAAAGCGGCACGTCGGCGTCCCGCACGTCGAGCGGGATCACGTCGAGACCTTCGATCTCGGCACGAGTCGCCGCGATGTTCCCGATGCTCTCACCGTGCCGGACGAGCCACAGCTCTCTCACTGCCATCGCCCCAGGCTAGGCACGTGGCCCGGCTCGCGGATCCCCATTGACAGCGGGTGGCTGTGGCGTCGTCCCGTCTCGCCACGAGCTAAGCAGGCGGCTCCTGCCACACCAGGCGCGGCTCGAGTTCGAGGTAACGGGCGCAGCGGGCCGCAGCATCCTGAATCGCGTCCTCCTCTTCAGGAGCAAGCCGCCGCAGCTTGCGGATCTCGAAGGTCACCGCCCGCGTCGTGAGCGTGCGCTTCATTCCGGCGACCACCTGCCCGTCGACGAGCGCCATGCCGATCGCGGTCTCGCGGCCTCGCGACAGCAGTCCGTCGGCATCGAGCGCCCAGCGCGAGTCCTGGTAGCCGCGATACATCTCGTCGAGCACCTGCAGCAGGTGGCCTTTCGGCGAGACGGATGCTGCCGCCTCGCCCGGAGCGTGCCAGTAGGTGCGATCGTCGTGGTCGAACGACTCGAGTCGGTCCGCCGCGCCCGCCAGGCCGCGGCGCACGTCGGTGAGGGTGAGCGTCGCCCAGTAGGCGAGGTCGCGTTCGGTGGCCGGCCCGTGGGAGGTGAAGTAGCGGAGGGCGAGTTCGGCCAGCGCCTCTTCACGATCCAGCCGCCGCGGTGAGCCGACGCGGTCGGGGAAGAGCGCGTAGGTGTGCTCTCCGGCGCGCGGGACGCCGCTGCAGATCAGGGCGAGCAACTCGAGATGGGCCGCCAGGAGCATGAGCTGCATCCCCGTCAGATCGTGGCCGCGCTCAGCGAGCGCGTCGGCGAGCTCGGTGCGGGTGCGGTCCGGCGACTCGGCGAGGGTCGCGAGCACCGCGTCGGCGAGCGCGCCCAGACGATAGCCGAGCGGGACGAGCTGCTGGTCCACGACGGGCAGCACCCGGTCGCGGGTGAGCTCGAGCAGCCACAGCGCGTCGTCGGCGTGGACGTAATGCCACGTCGGACGCAGCACGTGCGTCCGCAGCACGCGTCCGCTCGCCAGCAGGCCCGCAAGATCGGCCTGCCGCGGCTCCTTGGTGCGGGTCGCCACAGCCCATGCCGACTGCGACGGGTTCTCGGCCTGAACCGCGAGGAGCGAGCGCACGACCTTCTCCGCGCCGTCGACGGGTGCCGCGAGATGCTGCGAGTGCAGCCGCCAGCGCGCGATGTCACGATCGGTGAGCACACGACGAGCGTATGCGGCCGACGCGCCCGGGTCGACGGGCGCGTCGCCGCGTGGCACGCGCACACCGCACCCGCGCGACCGGGAGCCGGCCTGCCTCAGTCCTGCGCGAGACGGAGCGCCGCGGTGGTGAAGTAGCGCACCTCGCCGTCCGCGTCCTCGACTCCGAACACCCACTTACCGGCGGGCGTCGCCCGCACATCGATGATGATGCCGCGCGCGTTGGTCGTGAGCACGTCGTCACCGGGCTTGAAAGAGGTATCGGTCATACCCCGGATGCTACGAGCGTCGGGTCGTGCCCCGCCTCCCCCGCGAGGCGGAGATCGACGACGAGTTGATCTGCTCGACGACGTCGTCCGCCGGTGTTCCGCGACGAGGCCGTGGCAACGGCGCGCGGCCGTGGCAACGGCGCGCGGCCGTTACGGACAGACGCGGACCCGCCGCCCCTCGAAGGTGACGACGTCGCCGAGCTGCAGCTGCCGTCCGCGGCGGCGATCGACCTCGCCGTTCACGAGCACGTAGCCGTCGATGATGGCTTCCTTCACGTTGCCCCCGGAGTCGAGGAGCCCGGCGAACTTGAGGAACTGCCCGAGGCGAATGGACTCGCCACCGATCGAGACGTCGTCGATCGCATCTGGGTTCGTCATCCCCGAATGCTAATCGCCATCGAGCTCGCGGTTGACGCGTCGTCGGATCTCCGAAATAGTTAGGTATATGCCTAACTATTCCGGAGAGCTAGATGCGGTACTCCGCGCTCTCGCGGATCCCACTCGCCGCGCGGTCGTCGAGAGGCTGGCGAAATCCCCGGCTGTCGTGTCCGAGCTGATGGCGCCGTTCTCGATGGCGCTTCCCTCGCTGCTTCAGCACCTGCGGATTCTCGAGGATGCCGGAGTCGTGACCTCCAGCAAGCAGGGACGCGTCCGGACGGTGAGCCTGCGACCCGGCGCGCTCGACGTGCTGCATCTCTGGCTCGGCGAGCAGCGCACGCCGGCGGAACGTCAGGCAGACCGCCTCGGCGTCCACCTGGCTCGTACAACATCGAAGACAACATCGAAGGAGATCTGACATGACCCGCGTTCGCATCGACTTGTTCTCGTCGCTCGACGGCTACACGTCCGCGCCCGATCCCGACGCCGACAACCCGATGGGCGAGGATTGGGGTCCCTTGACCGCGGCCTACGCGGCGACACGCACCTTCCGGCAGAAGGTCTTCGGCGATACCAGCGGCGCGGGGACGACAGGGCTCGATGAGTCGTTCGCTGCCGCATTCTTCGAGGGCGTGGGTGCCGAGATCATGGGCGCGGCCATGTTCGGTCTGCACGCGTTTCCCGACGACCCGGACTGGAAGGGCTGGTGGGGCGACCAGCCGCCATTCGGCACCCCGGTCTATGTGCTGACGCACTCTGCGCCGCGGCCGTCGATCCCGATGGCCGGCGGGACGACGTTCGAGTTCCGGAGCGGCGCGATCGAGGATGTGCTCGCGGAGGCGGCCACCGCCGCCGGCGGTCTCGACGTGCGCGTCGGTGGCGGCGTCCGCACCGCGCGCGAGTTCCTCCGCGCCGGACTCGTCGACGACCTCCACGTTGCGATCGCACCGATCGTGCTCGGCCGCGGCGTCCGCATCTGGGACGACCTGCGAGGACTCGAATCGAGCCACCGCGTGCAGACCCAGGTCGCCGAGAGCGGCACGATCCACGTCACCTTCACCCGATAGGACACACCCGATGACGATCGACCGCAGACTCGCCCACTCCGGATTCACGCTCACTCGCGACTACCCCGCGCCTGTCGGGCGAGTGTGGGAGGCGTTCGCCGACGGAGAGCAGAAGCGCCGCTGGCTGGGCGACGGAGACGCGTTCGAGCCGGGCGAGTGGAGGTTCGACTTCCGCGTGGGCGGACGCGACGTCGACGAGGCGAAGTTCCACGGCGGACCGCTCTCGCGGTACGAAGCCGTCTACACCGACATCGTCGAACACGTTCGCATCGTCACGACCTATGACATGTGGCTCGACGGCACTCACATGTCCACGTCGGTCGCGTCGTTCGAATTCGAGCAGATTCCCGACGGCACCCGGCTCACACACGTCGAACACGGCGTCTTCTTCGACAGGTTCTGGGCGGACGGCCCGAATCGCGAAGAAGGAACCCGAGGTCTGCTCGAAGCGCTCGCCCATCACCTGCAATAGCGTCCGGGCGGACGGATGCTGCGTCCCGCACGTCTCGGATGAGACCTACCAGATGGTGCCCCCGCCGATCGAGATGCCACCCCACGTCAGGGCGATGAAGATCGCGGCGAAGACGACGGGCGCGATGCCCTTGCCGTTGCGCGCGAGCCCTTTGAAGAGGCCGATCACGGCGAGGACGGCCGCGATGATGGAAAGCGCGCCGCCCAGGATCAGCCCGATGAACAGTGGGATGGGCATGAGCACGAGGCCGGCCAGTGCGAACCAGAACGCGGCCCAGGCAGTCGGGTTGGATTGACGCTCGACGGAGGATGACATGGCTCCATCATTTCTGAATCGCGCGAGCACGCCAACGCGAACCTCGGGTTTCGTTCAATCGGCGACGTCATCATCCGCGCTGATCAGGCGCTGGATCTGCTCGCGCGACAGGCCATTGCTCGGTCACGCGAACATCTGGCGCAGCACGTCGAGATCTCCGGCGTCGAGCGCTCGGGCGATGACGTCAGCATCGAGCAGAGTGGCCGTCCACCCTTCCTCACTGGTGCCGTCCAGCTGGAAGACCCCGGTTGACAGCGGCGTCGCCGTAGAACCAGCCTCGACCGGCACCTCGACTGGCCCGGGCGGGTGCCGTCAGCCCTCACTTCCCCGCCGGGGTGCGACGGAGTCGTCGGCTTCATCGTCATCGTCGGCTGCCAGCACCGCGATCGGCGGAACGCCGAGGAAGAGTGCAACGAACTTGCCCCAGGGCCCTACCGGACGCGAGGACTCAGGCATCATCAACTCCTTTGTCGCATGACCTGTTACCAAGCTAATGCGTGAGTCCAGCGCTGTCTCGATTCCCGCACGCATGAGGCTCGTCAATCGCGCGGAGGGCGGAGGCTAACCGACCGGTTGCCAGATGAGTTCCGCGACGTCGAGCACGAGTTCTGTGCCTGAGCCAGGTCCGTCGGTGAGCGTGCGCACTTCCCCGACGCACACGCAGACCACGTCATTCAGTCGGCGGTACTGCGGAGCGTCGCTCAAGTGCAGGATTGTGCCGACAACCTGCCGCCTGCCGACCGGGTGCGCGCGACCATACCCGTGACACTCGAACATGATCACGGCATCGTCGTCTGTCTCGATGACACCTCGGATGTCGGGCTGGAACGGGCCCTCACCGGTGCGACGCAACGGGTAGTTCGAGCCGCGGAATCGGCCGGCGATCGTGCCCTGGCAGGTTCCCTCGGCGAGGAAGTAGTGCTGTTGCCAGCCACCCTCCAGTTCGACACCCCACGCATCGGGGTAGGTGAAGCGGAGCCGATACAAAGGCTCGAGTCGCATGGCGTCATCCTCTCCGGGCACCCGGGACTCGACCTGAACAGCGCCCGACAGCCCTGATCCTGCCATGCGGGCGGGCTCGGTGTGCAGACGGCTGTGGACCGCGGCTCCCGGAGAAACCGCGGGCCACGCTGCCGGCACGGACAGCTCGCGTCAGGCCGTGACGATGGCGAAGTCCTTGTCGCCGGGGCTGAGCAGTGCGGCGAGCCGGCTGAGCACGGCGGTGTCGCCGGTGACCTCGATGCCCGCTTCGACGAGGCTCCGCGGGGTGACCGCTCCGGTCGCCAGTGCGGGCAGAGAGCGCCTCGTGGTGGTGAGGGTGAGGTCGGCGTCGCCTGCCTGCGGGGCGGCGCTGTAGATCAGTGCGCCGTTGCTGAGCCACAGCCGGTACCGGGTGTCGGTGTCGGTCAGGGCCACGTCGATGCTGAGCTTCTCTTCCCAGGCGCGGGGGCCGTCGATCTGGATTGCGATGGCGTCGAACAGCATCTCGGGGGTGAGCGCCGAGATGACGTCTGCCGAGGCGGCGACGGTCGGGGTGCCGAACTGGCCGTCGCGAAGCTCGGTGGTGCCGGAGAGGAAGAAGTTGCGCCAGATGCCGTTCTCCGCGCCGTAGCCGAGCTGCTCGAGGATGTCGGCGAGCAGGTCCCGGGCGGAGGTGTTGTCGGGTTCGGCGAAGACGAGGTGGCTGGTGATCTCGGCCGCCCACCGGTAGTCGCCGGTCTCGAACGCTGCGCGTGCTTTGTCGAGCACGGCGTCGGCGCCGCCGCCGAATTCGACGTACCGCTTGCCCTGCTCCACCGGCGGGTGCTGCCAGAGGTGGGCGGGGTTGCCGTCGAACCAGCCCATGTACCGCTGGTAGATCGCCTTGATGTCGTGGCTCACCGACCCGTAGTAGCCCCGGGCATGCCACGCGTTTTCCAGCGCGGGCGGCAGCTGCAGGTGCTCGGCGATCTCGATGCCGGTCCAGCCCTGGTTGATCAGCCGCAGGGTCTGATCGTGCAGGTACGCGTACAGGTCGCGCTGCTCCGACAGGAACCGCACCACCCGCTCCTGCCCCCACATCGGCCAGTGGTGTGAGGCGAACACGACCTCGAGGTCGCCGCCGAACAGGTCGATGGTCTCGGTGAGGTAGTGCGTCCACGCGTGCGGGTTGCGCACCAGCGCACCGCGCAGGGTCAGCAGGTTGTGGAGCGTGTGGGTGGCGTCCTCGGCGGAGCAGAGCGCCTTGTGGTCGGGGAAGTAGACCAGGAACTCGGCCGGCGCCTCGGTCTCGGGCGCCATCTGGAACACCATCCGCACACCATCGACGGTCTCCTCCTGCCCGGTGTGGGTGATATCCAGCGTCGGGGCGATCAGGGTGATGTTGCCGGTGGATACCGTCTGCCCGAGCCCGGCACCGACGGCACCGTGGATGCCTCGGGGCAGCGCGGCGCCGAACATGTAGGCCGAGCGGCGGGCCATCGCGGTGCCGGCGTAGACGTTCTCCGACGCGGCATGCTCGGTGAACCCTTCCGGTGCGATGATCGGCACCCGGCCGGCATCCACCTCTTCCTGGGTGGTGACGCCCTTCACCCCGCCGAAGTGGTCCACATGCGGGTGGGTGTACAGCACGCCGGTCACGGGACGATCGCCCCGGTGCTCCCGGTACAGCGCGAGCGCGGCAGCGGCGGCTTCCTCGGTGACCAGCGGGTCCAGCACCAGCACGCCGGTGTCACCCTCGATGAGGGTCATGTTCGACAGGTCGAACCCCCGCACCTGGTAGATGCCGTCGACGACCTCGAACAGGCCCTGCTTGGCCACCAGCTGCGACTGCCGCCACAAGCTCGGATTCACCGTGTCGGGAGCGTCACCGGTGATGAAGTCGTACGTGTCGTTGTCCCAAACAACGTCGCCGTTGGCGCCGTGGATCGCGTTCGGGGTGCGGGCGCCGATGAACCCGCGCTGGGCGTCCTCGAAGTCCTGGCGGTCGGAGAACGGCAGAGTGTCGAGCACATTCCGCTGCTGTTCGACGATGAAGGAACTGGCCGACTTCGAAGTAGACGTCATGTCCCAACCCTGCCAGCCCACCGTCATCCCACCAATAGCCGGCGCCTCACTCGCTCGCTGACGCACCGGGTTCTCGTCGCGCACGGGTGCCCGAAGCGATCGACCCCACCGACACCACCCGAGTTCGGCGGGGGGCGGCCGAGACGCCGGTCACCGATCTCGACACGGTCGACGCCCGTTCAGTCGTGGTGCAGGTGGTCGCGGTGCTTCTCGGCTTGGCGATTGCGGGTGGGGAGGTCGAGGGGGCCGGTGACGGTGAGTTCGTCCTCCCAGCACTCGACCCCCGTGACGCCGGGCAGGAGGTCGCGCGTGAAGACGGGATCGCGGCCCGCGCGCCGCTGGCCGGTGTAGTCCTTGAGCAGCTTGAACGCGATGCCGGAGAGAAGGCCGATCGCGACGAGGTTGGTGAGGGCCATCAGGCCCATCACCCCGTCGGCGAAGTTCCACACCAGGTCGGCGCCGGCGACGGAGCCTGCGAGGACGGCGACGACGACGAGGATGCGGTAACCGGTGAGCAGTGCGCGGTTGGTGGAGATGAACTCGATGTTGGACTCGCCGTAGTAGTAGTTGCCGAGGATCGACGAGAACGCGAGCAGGAAGATGATGACACTGAGCGCGATGTTCGACCACTCGCCCAGCGTTCCGACGAGCGCGCCCTGAGTGAGCCCGATTCCACGTTCGGCGCCGGCAAGGTCGGGCACCGAGACCAGGATGATGAACGCGGTGATGGAACACACCAGGAAGGTGTCGAAGTAGACGCCGAGCGTCTGCACCAGGCCTTGTTTGACGGGGTGCGTGACAGCGGCGCTCGCGCCCGCGTTGGGGGCTGAGCCGAGGCCTGCCTCGTTGGAGAACATGCCGCGCTTCACACCGGTGAGGACGATGTATCCGAAGGCGGCGCCGACGACCTCGTTGAACCCCCACGCGGAGGTGAAGATCTCGGCGAACACCGGACCGATGCGGTCGACGTGCAGGGCGACGACGACGATGCCGAGCAGCAGGTACGCGATGGCCATGATCGGCACCAGGAACTGGGTCACCGAAGCGATGCGGCGCACCCCGCCGAACACCACCAGTCCGGTGAGGACCGCGATGCCGACGCCGACGCCCCACGGCAGCCAGGGGAGGTCGCCGCCGACGCTGGATGTGACGGTGGCGGCGATCGTGTTGGCCTGCAGTGAGCTGAACGCGAAGGGGAAGCAGACGATGAGGATGATCGCGAACCAGACGCCCAGCCAGCGCGCCTTCAAGCCGCGCTGCATGTAATAGGCCGGGCCGCCGCGGAAGCTGTCTTTGTCGCGCACTTTGAACAGCTGCGCGAGCGACGACTCGATGAAGCTCGACGCGCCGCCGATGAAGGCCATCACCCACATCCAGAAGACGGCACCCGGACCGCCGACGGCGATCGCGGTGCCGACGCCGGCGATGTTGCCCACGCCCACGCGGGACGCGGCCGAGATCGTGAAGGCCTGGAACGCGGACACGGACTGGGGTCTGCCGTCCGCCGTGCGGGGCGTCTTGTCGGTGAGCGTGCGGAACATCTCGGGGATGAGCCGGAACTGCACCACCCCGGAGCGGATCGTGAAATACAACCCGAGGAGCACCACCACCGGGAGAACGACCCAGGTCCACAGATTGTCACCCCAGGTCAGCAACCACTCGTTCACGGCATCCATGCTCGTCAGTATGCAGGCTGTCTTACGTTCGCTCCCCGTGCCCACCGCCGAAGTCGCGGATCGGGTCGAGGATTGCTTCGGCAGCCCAGGTGGCGGCGTCGGCGATGTCGCGACCGCTCATCCCGAGTTCGCGGCGCATCGTCACCCAAGTCGCCGATGAGTCGAGGTGACTCAGCGCAGCGACAACGGCTCGGCGATCATCGTCGCCCAGCGTCGGCACCTCGCGGCGCAGCATCCCGTCGAAGTCCTCGCGATGGGGTGCCGGGTCGGCGCCGTTCACGCCTCGCATCGCGGTCTCGGCGACGACGTGCGCCAGCTCGGGCCGGCGGTCGTAAGCCTCCATCGCCTCGCGTATCGCGATCGGCACGTCGAAGATCGACTCCGACTCCGCGCGGGTGAAGATCGTCCGCTCGATCCAGGCCGACGTCGCGAGCAGGAGGTCGACGCGGGTCGGGTAATAGCGGAAGACGGTGCGCTCACCGACGCCCGCGCGCAGGGCGATGAGTCGGAACGAGACGTCGTCGGTGCCGACCTCCTCGATGAGCTCGGCGTAAGCGGCGAGGATCGCCGCCTGCGTCCCCGAGACCTGCGACGCCGATGGAGGCGTCGCCATCACGCCGCCCGATTCGCCTCGGTCGCGGCCGGCAGCACCCGCCGCAGGGCGAGATCGAACACCGCGAACGTCTCATCGGCGCTCATGTCGAATCCGGTCCGCAGCCGCGCCCAGAACATCGGCGAGGCGAAATAGCGGATGGATGCTGCGGCCCGCCGTGCGTCGCGACGGTTCAGGCCCGGCGCCACGGCGTCGATCATCGAGACGATCGCCGCTGTGATCGGCGCGGCAGGGTCGTCCGCGGTCGGCGAGAGCGCACCGCCGCGGGCGGCGACGAAGGCGAACGCCGGTTCGGCGTCGTAGGCACGGAAGCGTGCGCGCACGGCGTCACGGAACTCGGTCGCCGTGCGGAACTCCGAGACCGGGAAGTGCTCCGCCTCGATCCAGCGCGCCAGGGCCTCGAGGAGGTGCGACCTCGTCGGGAACCGACGGTAGATCGTGCGCTCGGAGACCCCTGTGGCTTCGGCGAGCTCGAGGTAGGAGACGTCTTCGAAGGTGCGCTGCCGCAGCAGCAGTGCCGCGCTCGCGAGGATCGCAGACGAGGTGTCGACGATCTCGTCCATCACAGCATCCTTCCCCGCCCGTCTGGATGGTGCGTGGTGGCCGGCTCAGCCGGGAGGACGTACCGGTCGGAGTCGTCGAGCGTCAGCGCCAGGGACGAGACGAACTGCAGCTCGCCACGTGGTCCTGACTCGGCCGAGGCCAGCATATCCGGCCGCTCGAACGTGTAGCCGGTGACATGGCAGCGCAGCCGCTCGCCGGACGGATTGCCGTCGCTGTCGAGGATCGGGCTCGGGATGCCGTCCGATGTCCGTCGCAGGTAGTAGCGCCCACGGGTCGTGATCGCCATGAGCGGGGTGACGACGACGGCGACGCCGATCGCGACGAGCACGGAGAAGGGCTGCATGGCTGGACCGAACGCGCCGGCGAAGCACAGGAGCGAGAGCAGCGAGGCGAGGCCCACCGAGACGGGCCCGACCGGATTCCAGTTGTGGAGCATGCCGCGGCGGAACTCGGGGTAGCGCGGGGAGAGCCGCAGCAGATGCTTGTTGATCACGATGTCGGCGGAGATCGTCACGAACCAGGCCATGACGACGTTCGCGTACAGGCTCAGGACGAAGGAGATGAGGCTGAAGACGTCCATCAGCATCAGCGAGAGCGCGATCGCCAGGTTGAAGATCACGAAGACGGTGCGGCCGGGGTAGCGCTTCTTCACCCGCGTGTAGACGTTCGACCAGGCGAGCGAGCCGGAGTACGCGTTCGTCACGTTGATCTTGACCTGCGCGATGACGATGAGCAGAAGGACGAGTACGAGGGCCAGCCAGTCGGGCACCAACGATTCGTACATGCCGAGGAACTGCTTCACGGGCTCGGCGGCGCGGTCGGTGAGCGCCGGGTCGACCTTCGTCACGAGGTAGACGGCGAGGAACAGCCCGATGACCTGCTTCGTCCCGCTGAAGATCACCCACCCGGGACCGCTGAAGACGAATGCCGCCCACCACGACCGCGAGTTCGCAGCCGTGCGGGGCGGCATGATCCGGATGTAGTCGATCTGCTCGGCGAGCTGCGGCGTCAGCGCGAAGCACACGGCGGCGCTCGCGACGATGGCGCTGAAGCTCACCGTGCCGTCGGAGGCGCCGGGGAACCCGATGAATGCGGTCACCGCGTCGGGCTGGGAGAACACGACCCAGACGAGCGGAAGCAGCGCGAGGGCGAGCCAGAGCGGCGTGGTCCAGAACTGCAGTCGCTCAAGCGCGCGCATGCCGTAGATCACGATCGGGATCACGACCACGGTCGAGATCAGGTAGCCGATGGGCAGTGGGATCCCTACGGCGACTTCCAGGCCCTGCGCCATGATGGCGCCTTCGAGGGCGAAGAAGATGCAGGTGAAGCCCGCGAACACCACCGTCGTGATGATCGAGCCGTGATAGCCGAAGCCCGATCCGCGGGCGATGAGGTCGAGGTCCAGGTTGTACCTGGCCGCGTAGTACGCGACCGGGAACCCCACGACGAAGATGATCACGGAGGCGAGGAGGATTCCGAGCACAGCGTTCGTCGTGCCGTGCTCCAGACCCACGCTGGCCCCGATCGAGAAGTCGGCGAGGAAGGCGATCGACCCGAGGGCGGTGCCGCCGACCGACAGGGCGCTCCAGCGCCGGAACGATCGCGGCACGTAGCGGAACGCGTAGTCTTCGAGGCTGTCTTCGGCGGCGGAGCGTGCGTCCCCACCCCGCGCGCCGGCTCTCACGCCGAGCGCATGCACACTCACCTCCAGCGCTTCCACTGTCTGGATCATGCCGGAGGCGTGTTTCGCCCCTGTTGCCGCGGCGAATCGATCTGAGTCAGATCGCCATCGCGCCGCGGACGGTGTCGATGGCGCCGGCACCTCCCTCGCCGGTGATCGTGATCCGGCCGGACTGCAGCACGTAGAACGTATTCGTGGACCGCAGCGCGAAGCCGACATGCTGCTCGACGAGGAGCACCGAGAGATCGCCGCGGCGAGTGAGGTCGATGATGACCCGCTCGATATCGGCGACGATGTTGGGTTGGATGCCTTCCGTCGGCTCGTCGAGCACGAGGAGCTTCGGCTTCGTCAGCAGCGTGCGGGCGATCGCCAGCTGCTGGCGCTGACCCCCGGAGAGCAGTCCGGCACGCCGCCCGAGCAGCTCCTTCAGCACCGGGAAGAGGTCGAAGACCTCGTCGATGTCGGACTGCCGCTTCGCGACGAGCTGCAGGTTCTCGAGCGTCGTCATCTGCGGGAACGACTGCTGCCCCTGGGGGACGTACCCCAGTCCGCGCTGCACGCGTTTGGAAGGCGGCATCCGTGTGACGTCCTCGCCGTCGATCAGCACCTGGCCGCTCATCACCGGAATCAACCCCGTGGCCACGCGCAACAGGGTCGTCTTGCCCGCGCCGTTGTGCCCCATGACCGAGACCGCCTGAGCGGTGGGGATCTCGACGGTGACGTCGTGCAGCACCTTGGTGCGCCCGTAGCCGGCGGTGACTCCCTTGATCTCGAGCATCAGTGATCGCCCTTCCCTTCCACGGCGGCGTCCGCGGCCGAGCCGAGGTACACCTCCTGGACGCGCTTGTCGGCCTGCACCTGCTCGACCGTCCCCGCCGTGAGGAGCTTGCCCATGTGCATGACCGTCACCCATTCGGCGTAATTGCGGACGAAATCCATGTCGTGCTCGATCACGATGATCGTGCGCTCGTCGCCGATGCGGCGCAGCAGCTGCCCGGTCTCGTCGCGCTCGTCGGCGTTCATTCCGGCGACGGGCTCGTCGAGGAACATCACCTTCGCGTCCTGCACGAGCAGCATGCCGATCTCGAGCCACTGCTTCTGGCCGTGCGCGAGGGTTCCTGCCGGCTTGTCGCGCTGTGCGGTGAGACCGATCGTCTCGAGCGCCTCCTCGACATACGTCGGCACGCCGCGACGCGTGAGCGGCAGCCGCCACGCCTTGCGGTGAACCCCGCCCGCGATGTCGAGGTTCTGCAGCACCGAGAGCTCGTCGAAGACGGTCGCGGTCTGGAACGTCCGACCCACACCCGCCCGGATGATCTTGTTCGTCTTCATGGACAGCAGGTCCATGCCGTCGTACATCGCGGTGCCCGTGGCCGGGACGAGCCCGGTCAGCGCGTCGACGAGCGTGGTCTTGCCGGCGCCGTTCGGCCCGATCAGGAAGTGCACCTGCCCCTTGAGCATGAGCAGGCTCACGTCGTTCACTGCTGTGAACTCGTCGAACGTCACGGTGAGGTTCGACACTTTCACAGATGTCTCGGCATCCGGTGTCAGCGACTCGCTCATGCTGCCAGCCTCCTGTCGGCCTTGGTGCGCTTGCCGGACGTGCTTCGCACTGCGCCCCATGCCCTGCTCAAGAGCGAGGCGAGCCCGTTCGGGAGGAACAGGGTCACCACGATGAACAGGAGGCCGAGGATGTAGATCCAGCCCTCGGGCCAGCTCGACGCGAGGCTCGACTGCCCCCAGCCGATGGCCATCGCGCCGAGCACGGGGCCGAAGAGCGACGCGCGTCCCCCGAGTGCCACACCGGCGATGAACAGGATGGAGGCGGAGGCACCGATCTCCTGCGGCGTGATGATGCCGACGAGGGGCACGAACATCGCCCCGCCGATGCTCGCCATGACTGCGGCGATCACGAACGCGACGAGCTTGATGTTGGCCGGGTCGTAGCCGAGGAACCGCACGCGATCCTCAGCGTCACGTGTGGCCAGAAGGAGCTCCCCGAACCGGCTGCGGTAGAGCTGCCAGGCCACCAGCATGCAGACGATGAGCAGGCCCACCGTGATCATGTAGATCATGATCTTGTTCGCGTCGTCGTTGAGGACGTAGCCGAAGAAGTACTTGAAGTCGCTCAGCCCGGTGTCGCCGCCGGTCTCGCGGATCGTGGAGCTGACGAGGACCGCGAGGGCGACGGCGAGCGCCTGGGTGAGGATCGCGAAGTACGCACCCTTCACCCGCCGCTTGAACAGCGCGAAGCCCAGGACCCCGGCAACGATCACCGGCAGCAGCACGATCGCCAGCACTGTGAAGAGCTCGCTGCGGAACGGCTCCCAGAACGCGGGAACCGCGGCGAGCGGGTCGTACAGGATCATGAAGGTCGGCGTCGCGTCCGGTCCCGCCGTCTCCAGGGTCATGTGCATCGCCATCGCGTAGGCGCCGAGCGCGAAGAACACACCCTGGCCCATGACGAGCATGCCGCCGCGGCCCCAGGCGAGACCGATGCCCACGGCGACGATCGCCCAGGCGCTGTACTTGCCCAGGTTGTTGATCCAGTGCATCGAGAGCACGTTGGGGGCGACGACCAGCAGGAGCACCGCGAACACCGCGATGCCGATGAGCGAGTACCACGGGTTGAGCTTCGTCAGCTTGTTCATGCCAGCCCCCTCGTCCGCACGGTGAACAGGCCCTGCGGGCGGACCTGGAGGAAGACCACGACGAGGACGAAGGCGAGCACCTGCGCGAGGCTTCCACTCGTCCAGTCCGCGAAGAACGCCATCGCGACACCGATCACCCACGCGGCGATGATGGTGCCCTTGATCTGGCCGATCCCACCGGCGACCACGACCAGGAAGGCGGGGATGATGTACTGCACGCCCATCTGGGAGTTCGTGCCGCCGATCAGCGAGGCGGCGACGCCCGCCACTCCGGCGAGCCCCGAGCCGACGAAGAACGTGATCCGGTCGACGTTGCGGGTGCGCACGCCCACCGTCTCAGCGAGGTCGCGGTTCTGCACGGTCGCGCGGATCCGGCGACCGAAGGACGTGTACTTGAGCCAGGCGGCGAGCGCGGCGACGCACACCCCGGCGAGCAGGATGGTGAACGCCTGACGGTACGGCCATGCGTAGCCGAAGACGTCGATCTGGCCCTGGAGCCACCCGGGGTTCTCGACCGGGACGCCCTGAGCGGGGAAGATCTGGAGCGCGACCTGCTGCAGGATCAGCGAGACGCCGACGGTGGCGAGCAGCGTGTCGAGGGGGCGGCGGTACATCCACTGGATGATGCTCACCTCGAGCAGCAGCCCGAGCAGACCCGCCACCACGAACGCGACCGGCAGTGCCACCGGGATCGAGATGTCACTGGAGGGGATGACGAGCTGGGTCAGATAGGTGACGAAGGCGCCGACCATGATGAACTCGCCGAGCGCCATGTTGATCACCCCCATCTGACCGAAGATGAGCGTGAGCCCGAGTGCTGCCAGCAGCAGCAGCGCACCCACGGCGCTGCCGTTGAGCAGGGGCGGTATGAGGGCATCCATGTGCGATCACTCCCTTCTGTGCGAATGCGCCCGTTGCGGACGCAGGGTGCGGATCGGGTGGATG
>DATEOM010000368.1:0-3227 GCA_035274105.1 Microbacterium sp. | reverse complement strand
CGGAGGAACGGCCGCGGTGGGACCGCGTGCTGACCTTCGTCTCGGATCGGTGGGGGCGGCCCGCGAAGGGACTCTTCTTCCTCAACGCCAGCTCGCACCTGCCGATGCCGTTCGTGCAGGCGCTGCTCGCACTCGGCTTCCAGCCGGTCCCGCTGTCGGGACCCGCTGACGAGAAGGTCGTCGACATCGCGATCCAGCGCACGCTGCGCGCCCTGGCGGAGCGTGGCGACGACGTCGCCCTCGTCAGCCATGACCGAGACTTCGCCGACGACCTCGCCCGGCTCGCCAGCGACGGGCGTCGCGTCGGCGTGATCGCGTTCCACGAGTTCCGCAGCGCGGAGTTCGCCGGCATCCCCGGAGTCGAGTTCTTCGACATCGAGTACGACGCCCAGGCGTTCGACGCCCCGCTGCCGCGAGTCCGCGTCATCCCGATCGATCAGTTCGATCCGGCCGACTTCCTGCGCTGAAACGGCTCCGGCCGGTCGACCGCGATGGTCGACCGGCCGGAACCGATGAAAGCCGCTGGTCAGTACCAGCCGGTGGACTGGGAGTGGCTCCACGCGCCGCACGGGCTGCCGTAGCGGCCCGAGATATAGCCGAGGCCCCAGGAGATCTGCGTCGCCGGGTTGGTCTGCCAGTCGGCGCCGGCGCTGCCCATCTTGCTGCCGGGCAGGGCCTGCGGGATGCCGTAGGCGCCGCTGGACTTGTTGTAGGCCTGGTAGTTCCAGCCCGACTCCTTGTTCCACAGCGACACGAGGCAGCCGAACTGGTCGTCGCCCCAGCCGTAACCGCCGATCATCGAGCGGGCGGTCGCCTGCGCGTCGGCGGGGCTGGTGCCGCCCACGGCGCCGCCGGTGGCGAACACGGGTGCACCGCCACCCGATGAGCGAGGCGCCGACTTCTTCGCCGCCGCAGCGGCGGCGGCCTCTTCGGCGGCCTTCGCGGCAGCGGCAGCCTCCGCCTCCTTGCGCGCCTTCTCCTCCGCCTCACGCTGCGCCTTGAGCGCGATCGCGGCGTCGAGCTTGCCGCGCAGGCCCTGCGCCTGCTCGTTGACCGACGCCGTGAGGGCGGTCACCGCATCCGTGATCTCCGTCGTGTACTCGGCCGGGAGCGACTGGGCGCGCTGCAGCTGCACGAGAGCGCCCTCGAGCTCGCTGGTGTCGACGGTCGTCGCCGTCGTGCCGACATCGAGACCCGACGCGGCGATGTCAGACGCCACGGCGGTCGCGGCGGTCATCGCGGCGTCGGCGTCCGAGACCGTCGTCTGGAAGGCGGTCGGGGCCGCGGCGGTCTCACCTGCGACGGATGCCGTGGAGTACGAGGCGAGCGAGAAGTTCGTCAGCGGACCGGATGCCTCGGCCTGCGAAGCGGGGGTCGCCGTACTGAACGCGGCGGTGGCCAGCACGCCGACGGCGAGAGTCGCGGCGACCAGGACCGGGCGGCGGCGGAGGCGGCGTTCGGCACGGCGGAGAGTGCGGCGGGCGGGCGAAGACGACGTGTGGGAGCGCATGTAAGACCGGGTTCCGTATCAGCGAAATGCGCCGTCGGGCGGCGCGTCGTGACCGTTCGGGCGGGCACAAGTCCCCGAGTCTCCCCGGCGTTTCTGGACGCTTCCGGTGCGTTACCTGAACGTTACATGTGAGCGGAAAGTGCGAAAAGGCCAGATGAACGGCTCGGATAACCCCCGGTCGAGCCGCCTGGGAAGGTCCTCCGAACTACGATCGAAGCACTCTTCGGCCGTCACACAGGAGGCTCACCCGTGCCCTCGCCCACCGCTCCCACCCGACCCGCAGCCCTCGCGCACGCAGACGATCTCGCCGCGTTCGTGGCGGCGTCGCCGTCGAGCTTCCACGCCGCTGCCGAGGTTGCGAACCGCCTCGAGAGGGCGGGGTTCACGCGTCTCGATGAGGCGGCAGGCTGGCCGGCTCCGGCCGGCGGGAAGTACGTGGTCGTGCGCGACGGCGCGGCGATCGCGTGGGTCGTGCCTCAGGCCGCGACGGCGTCCACCGGGGTGCGCATCTTCGGCGCGCACAGCGACTCGCCGGGCTTCAAGCTCAAGCCGAAGCCGACGACCGGAAGGCTCGGGTGGCTCCAGGCCGGCGTCGAGATCTACGGCGGTCCGCTCCTCAACTCGTGGCTCGACCGCGAGCTGCGGCTCGCGGGCCGCCTCGTGCTCGACGACGGCACGAGCGTGCTCGCCGCAACGGGTCCGCTGCTGCGGCTGCCCCAGCTCGCGATCCACCTCGACCGCGAGGCCAACGACCACCTCGCCCTCGACAAGCAGTCGCAGACACAGCCGGTGTGGGGTCTCGGCGAGGCGGAGTCCGCCGACATCCTCGGCGAGCTCGCGCGCGAGGCGGGTGTCGACGCGGCGCGCATCCGCGGCTACGACGTCGTCACCGCCGACGCCGCGCGGGGCGCGACGTTCGGTCGCGACGGCGTGTTCTTCGCATCCGGCCGCCTCGACGACCTCGCGTCGGTGCACGCGGGCGTCGTCGCACTGGAGCGTGCGGCCGAGGGTCACGACGCCGATCACATCGCGATGCTCGCCGTCTTCGACCACGAGGAGGTCGGCTCGGGCACCCGGTCGGGTGCGGCCGGTCCCTTCCTCTCCGACGTGCTCGAGCGGCTGTGGCTGTCGCTCGGCGCCGACCGCGAGCAGCAGCTGCGGGCGCTCGCCGCGTCGTGGTGCATCTCGAGCGACGTGGGTCACTCGGTGCACCCCAACTACGCCGACAAGCACGACCCCGTCGTGCAGCCGGTGCTCGGCTCGGGGCCGATCCTCAAGATCAACGCCAACCAGCGCTATGCCACGGACGCGGCGGGCGCGGCCGCCTGGAACGGCTGGTGCGCCGCGGCCGGCGTCACGAGCCAGGAGTTCGTCTCGAACAACGCCGTGCCGTGCGGCTCTACGATCGGGCCGATCACCGCGACGCGCCTGGGCATCCGCACCGTCGACGTCGGCATCCCGATCCTCTCCATGCACTCGGCACGCGAGCTCGCCGGCGTGAGCGACCTGTGGGACCTCGCGCGCGTCGCGGAGACGTACTTCCGCGGCTGACGCGGTGCACAGAATCGGAGCTTCTTGGCGACACGCCGGGAACGGATGCTGCCGCCCGGCGTGGCGCGCGAGACCTCCGATTTTGTGCGCGGGGTCAGGTGCGCGGCCGAGCGGCGGTCGACCGGCGTTCTGCGCCGCCGCGACCGCGTGTCGCCGATGCGGCGTA
>DATEOM010000367.1:0-2332 GCA_035274105.1 Microbacterium sp. | reverse complement strand
TGCCGCTGCGGCACCATGGCGTGCCATCAGTCGGGCGCTGGCCGCAGCCACCGCAATCGGCTGCTGGCGTTCCCCGGCGGCGAGTGGGCCGAACAGGCCGGCCAGCGCTGCGTCGCGCGCACGCTCTGCCTCTAGGTCGCTCTCTTCCGCGACATCTCGCGGCCGACCGTTTCGCGGCGCGCGGGGCTTGCTGCGGACGCCCATGCTCGTTCTCCCCTCCTCATTGCTGAGAAGGACGCCAGTGTATGTCGGCGTCACGAGACGTCACATGGGGGTTTTCCCCTGAACCCCCGACCGGACGATAGGGGTCTGCGAGCCTCGGCGGGCGACGGATCCAGCAGCGCCGCCATCGAGCGGCACGTCGCGATAAGCCCGGATCAGAAACGGAAACCCCGGCGCCGACCGACGGCGGAAGGGATGGTACGGCGAACCGGAGCTTCGAGCGTCGCGAAGGCGGTCGGATCGGACGGCGACCGGCGCCGCGGCGTCCCCTCTGTTCCGCAGTCACCTCGGGCGGGTGATCGGTCGCAGCACCCGCCACAACCGACTGCGGAGCCGAAGGGACGCCGGGGACCCTCGGCGTCGGCGGTCGCGAGACGCGGAGTCGCGGCATCCGATTTCGAGTGCCGTCCCCGGAACGCGAAAGGGTAGATCCCCGCGCGACTGGCGAGCGACGATCCACCCTGCCACGGCCCGCGGGTGCACACCCGCGACCGCGGCGACTTACAGGGAGAGGCGCTCGCGCACGACGCCGGCGAGTTCGTCGGCGTGGCGGCGGGCTTCGTCCTCGCTGGATGCCTCGACCATCACGCGCACGAGCTGCTCGGTGCCCGACGGGCGCAGCAGTACGCGTCCCGAAAGGCCGAGCTGTGCGGAGGCGCGGGCGACGGCATCCTGAACGCCTTCGTCGGTGGCGGCGCGGGAGCGGTCGACGTCCTTCACGTTCACGAGCACCTGCGGGTACACGGTCATGATCGACGCGAGCTCTTCGAGCGTCTTGCCGGTGCGTGCCATCTCGGCGACCAGGTGCAGGCCGGTGAGGAGTCCGTCGCCGGTGGTGGCGTAGTCGCTCATGATGACGTGGCCGGACTGCTCGCCGCCGAGCGAGAAGCCCTGCTCGTTCATGCGCTCGAGCACGTAGCGGTCGCCGACCGCGGTGGTCTCGACGTGGATGCCGTGGGCCGACATCGCGCGGTGCAGTCCGAGGTTGCTCATCACGGTGGCGACGAGCGTGTCGTTCTTGAGCTGGCCGCGGTTCTTCATCGAGACCGCGAGGATCGCCATGATCTGGTCGCCGTCGACGACCCGGCCGTTGGCGTCGACCGCGAGGCAGCGGTCGGCGTCGCCGTCGTGCGCGATGCCCACGTGGGCGCCGACGCGTACGACGTGCTCGGCGAGCTGGTCGAGGTGCGTCGAGCCGACGCCGTCGTTGATGTTCCAGCCGTCGGGGTCGGCACCGATGACCGTGACCTGGGCGCCAGCGTCGCGGAACGTCTCGGGCGAGACACCGGATGCTGCGCCATGGGCGCAGTCGAGCACCACATGGATTCCGTCCAGGCGGTGCGGGAGCGAGCCGAGCAGGTGCACGACGTAGCGGTCCTCGGCGTCGGCGAAGCGGCGGATGCGGCCGACCTCGGCACCGGTCGGCAGCAGCTTCGGGCCGGCCATGGCGGACTCGATGCGCTCTTCGACGACGTCGGGCAGCTTCACGCCGCCGCGGGCGAAGATCTTGATGCCGTTGTCGGGTGCGGGATTGTGGGATGCCGAGACCATGACGCCGAAGTCGGCATCCATGTCGGCGATCAGGAACGCCGCTGCGGGGGTCGGCAGCACGCCGGCGTCGTAGACGTCGACGCCCGACGAGGCCAGGCCGGCTTCGACCGCGGCGGAGAGGAACTCGCCGGAGACGCGGGGGTCGCGGGCGACGACGGCGGTGAGCCGCTTGCCCGCGGCGCGGCGCGCCTCGGCGGAACGGCCCTGGCCCAGGACGACGGCGGTCGCCTGGGCCAGGGACAGTGCGAGATCGGCGGTGAGGGGGCCGTTGGCCAGCCCCCTCACCCCGTCCGTGCCAAAGATCGGCATACGGAGTGGAAGCCGATCAGCGCTTCGAGTACTGCGGCGCCTTGCGGGCCTTCTTGAGACCGGCCTTCTTGCGCTCGATGACGCGGGCGTCGCGCGAGAGGAAGCCGGCCTTCTTGAGGGTCGGGCGGTTGTTCTCGACGTCGATCTCGTTCAGCGCACGGGCGATGCCGAGGCGGAGCGCGCCGGCCTGGCCCGAGGGGCCGCCACCCGAGATGCGGACGATGACGTCGTACGCACCCGTGAGGTTGAG
>DATEOM010000366.1:0-2832 GCA_035274105.1 Microbacterium sp. | reverse complement strand
TGCGTGCGCAGGCCGTCGAGGACCCGTCGGCCTCGCACGAGAACCCCTCACCGGCGAGTGCCGCCTCGGCGATGGCGCCGGCATCCGCGTCGACCTTGGAGAGGGTCGTGACGATGCCGCCCGTGTCGAAACGCCACGTGCACGTCACCAGCACCTCGGGCGCAGCCGCGTCGGCGAACGAGGTCGCGGTCGTCGCCGGCGGCGCCTGGGACTGACCGAGCAGCGACCCCGGTCGCCACATCAGCTCGTTCCACAGGTCGTCCGCGTACAGCGTGCGGCAGTCGATCGCGCCGCCCTGCGCGGCCGTCTGCGCCGGTGTCTGACGGGGTGTGGCGCTCGGCTGCGGCGCGGTGGCGCTGCGCAGCGTGTCTCCGATCCACGCGACCGTCACGGGCAGCATCGGCAGCGACAGCCACACGAGCGCGCCGACGACGGCGGCGCACAGCATCCCGGCGGGCACGGCGATCCACGGGTTCCGTCCGCCGATCCGCGCCATGGGGCCCCCACCTCCACGTCCACGGTAAGCCGCGATCCGCGCTGCGCCGGCTCGGCGCGCGCGGGGCGTCCGAGGATGCCGCGCGTCGCAGCATCCGTCACCCGCGCTCACCGGCTCGGCGGAGGGGTCGTGCAGGATACTCCGCCCTCCCACAGAGTGCCACCCTCTCTCCGGTTCGGCGCCACATGACCGACGGTATTGGTCACGGCGGATCCCCGAGGACCTGCACACTGCCGGTCCGACGCCGCACGTGAGATGGAGGAGGAGCATGTCGACCTACGACACCGATCCGTATGCGACCCAGAGCACGGGTTCGGGCCAGAGCGCGGGCTCAGACGACCTGAAGGAGCGCGTCGTCGACGGCGCCGCCGAGGCGCAGGCCGGTGCGCAGTACGTCGCCGGAGTCGCCGGCGAGGAGGCGAAGAGCGTGGCCCACGACGCGAAGGACGCCGCTCGCGGGTTCCTCTACGAAGCCCGCACGGAGCTGTCGGACCAGGCGTCGAGCCAGCAGCGCCGCGCCGCAGAAGCCCTGCGGTCCACGAGCGACGAGCTCTCGGGGCTGGCGAACGGCACGGCCACGGGCTCGGGCGGAATGGCCACCGACGCGGTGCGCGCCTTCGGCCAGCAGACCCGCCGCGTCGCCGACTGGCTGGAGCAGCGCGAGCCGGCCGACGTGATCCACGAGGTGCGCACCTTCGCGCGCCGGCACACCGGGGCCTTCCTGGCGATCGCCGTGGGCGTGGGCATCCTCGCCGGGCGCGTGACGAAGGCACTCGTGTCCGACGCCCACGACAGCGACCGGAGCCCGGGCGGATCGCGCGGTTACTCGGGCGGTGCGCAGCCTGCCCTCGCATCGGGCTCGCCGACGGTCGCCGGCACCACGGGCGCGGGCTACGGCGGCACGGCTGCCGGCGCAGCGACCGTGGGAACGACCGGCTACGAGGGTGAGACGCCGATCGGCGACGCGCTCGCGGGCGACCCGCTGACCACCGGCGGAGCAGGAGACGAGTGGTCCGCGACAGGAGAGGCACGACGATGACGGACATGCCCACGCCGTCTCAGCAGAAGGCGGCCGAGACATCGCTGGGCGAGTTGGTCGGCGAGGTCTCGCGCGACCTGTCGGAGCTCATGCGCAAGGAGCTCGAGCTCGCGAAGGCCGAGCTCTCGGAGTCGGCCAAGCGCGCCGGTGCGGGCGCCGGGCTCCTGGGCGGAGCAGGGTACGCGGGCCTGATGGCCGTGTTCTTCCTCTCCGTCGCCCTGTGGTGGGGCCTCGGCGACCTCATCGACAACCTCGGCTGGTCGGCCGTCATCGTGGCCGTCCTCTGGGCCATCGTGGCCGCCATCCTCTACGCCGTGGGGCGCAAGCGACTGAAGACCGTGCAAGGGGCGCCGAAGACGGTGGAGACCGTCAAGGAGATCCCCGAGGCGCTCAAGAGAAATCAGGAGAACCGATAATGAGCAACGCAGATCAGATCCGCGCGGATATCGAGGTCACGCGCGACGAACTCGGCCGGGACGTGGACGCACTCGCCGACAAGGTCTCGCCCCCGAAGATCATGGAGCGCCAGAAGACCCGCGTTCGGCAGGTGATGGGCGACGTCAAGGGCCGCGTGATGGGCGTGGCCGACGACATCGGCGACTCGGCCTCCTCGACCGGTCACACGGTGGGTGACAAGGTCGGCGCCGCGGGCGACGCGGTCAAGGAGCTCCCGAACAAGGCGCGCCGGCAGGCGCAGGGAACGCCCCTCGTCGTGGGCCTCCTCGCGGCCGGGGCGGGTTTCCTCGTCGCCAGCCTGATCCCGACCACCGATGCCGAGAAGCGCTGGAGCACCCAGCTGCGCGACCAGGCGCAGCCGCTCGTCGACAAGGCGGTGGACAAGGCGAAGGATGCTGCGCAGGAAGTCGCGCAGAACCTCAAGGAGCCGGCGAAGGACGCCGTCGAGCAGGTCAAGGAGTCGGCCGTCTCCTCGGCCGAGACCGTCAAGGGCGAGGCGCAGAGCACCGCCGAGCGGGTCAAGGAGAACGTCGCACCGAGCAGCGACTCGACCCAGGCGACCGGCACCACCGGAACGACCGGAACGACCGGCACCCCCGGAACGACCGGCACCACTCCGCCGACGACGCAGTACTAGTCGCAGCATCCGTTCCGTCACGGGAACGGCGAAGGGCCCTGGCTTCCGCGGAAGCCAGGGCCCTTCGTACGGTTCAGGGTCTCGACGACCCCGGACTCAGTTGTAGTCGGTGGTGAAACCGTCCGTGGAGAAGCTGTCGAAGTCGACGTAGCTCAGGTCGGCGTCGGTGTACGCGCCGTCCGAGGCGAAGATGCGGTTGGGGTA
>DATEOM010000365.1:0-2020 GCA_035274105.1 Microbacterium sp. | reverse complement strand
GATCGGCTTCCTCGCCGCGTTCCTCCTGCACGAGCTCGCCTGACATCTGCCCCGCTCGTTGAGCGAGCTCGCCTGACATCTGCCCCGCTCGCTGGGAGAGCTCGCCTGACATCTGCCCCGCTCGCTGGGAGAGCTCGCCTGACATTTCCCCGCCCGTTGAGCGAGCATCTGCCCCGCTCGTTGAGCGAGCCTGCGAGTCGAAACGCCCCGGACCGACGAGCAACGCCGGGTGGAGCCGAGGTCCTAAGCGGTGGCCGAGAGGTCGTCGTCCGCCGCGTCCGGTGCTTCGACCGACAGGCCGTGGAGCAGCTCGAGCGCGGCACGCGCCTCGTCGATGCGGCCCTCGACCGCGAGCTCGCGGATGCGCACCGACGGGCGATGCAGCAGCACGCCCGCGAGGTGCCGCAGCGCGGCTTCGACCTCATCGCCGGCGCCGCGCGAGCGCGCCCGGGCGATCTCGTCCTCGAGGGTCTTCAGCACGTCGCCGCGCAGAGCCGTGATCGCCGGACCCGCCTCGCGGTCGGCGTGGAACTCGGTGGCCGCGTCGCCCACGATCGCCCGCGCGTCGGCGTGGGCGCTGAACTCGGCGAGCGGGGCGTGCAGCCGGATGGTCTCGAGGTCGAGCAGCTCGACCCCCTCGACCGCGCCGACGGCGGGATCGACGTTGCGCGGCAGGCCCAGGTCGATGACGAGCACGCGGCGCCCGGGGGTGAATGCGTCGGCGTGCACGACGGCGTCGGCCGTGCACGTGATGACGACGTCGGCCGTGGCGACCTCGGCGGCGAAGTCCGACACGGGGATCAGCCCGTGCTGCGCGGCGAACGCCTCGGCGCGGCCCGACGGCGAGAAGACGTGGATGTCGCCGGCACCGCGGGCGCGCAGCGCCTCGACGGTGCGGACGGCGTACTTGCCGGTGCCCACGAGGACGATCTTGGCGGCGGCCCACTCGGCGACGCGGCTCGAGGCCAGCTCGAGGGCGAGGCGCACGAGCGAGCGGTGCGCTCCGCGCAGCTGGGTGCGGTTGCGCACGCCCCGGCTGGTGTGGGTCGCCTTCTGGAACAGCCGCTCAAGCTCGCTCGAGGTCATGCCGTCGGCGCGGGCGGCGTCGAGAGCGCGACGCACCTGACCCGAGATCTCGTCTTCGCCGACCGACATCGACTCGAGACCGCTGGTGACGGCGAAGAGGTGGGCCGCAGCATCCGCCCCCTGATGCACGGCGACCGACGCACGAAGCAGGTCGACGGCGACGCCGGAGGCATCGGCCATCGCTTCGATGACCGACTCGGCAGCGACCGCCTCGCCGCCCGTGAGCGGCTCGTCGATGTCGAGATAGGCCTCGAACCGGTTGCAGGTGGCGAGCACGACGGCGCCGGAGACGAAGATCTCATCGTCCACGAGGGCACGCGTCGCTGTGGGCGCCCCCACAGAGAGACGCTCCAGGATGTCGAGGCTCGCGTTCCGGTGGTTCGCGGTCAGACAGAGGAGCACAGACCTAATCTTAACGTGTGTCGTTGCATGACTCTCACCCTTCCGTTCTTCAGAGAAACGATCCCCCCGCGCTGATACGCGCGTATCGCGGCGATCGGCCGGCTCGCACGCCGGTCTGGTTCATGCGTCAGGCGGGTCGGTCGCTGCCCGAATACCGCGAGCTGCGGGTGGGCACCGACATGCTCGACGCCTGCCTGAACCCCGAGCTGGCGAGCGAGATCACGCTGCAGCCGGTGCGCCGGCACGGCGTCGACGCGGGAATCTTCTTCAGCGACATCGTGATTCCGGTGCGCCTGTCGGGCGTCGACGTGCGCATCGTCGCGGGGCGCGGCCCGGTGCTCGAGAACCCGGTGCGGACGGCGGCGGATGTCGCGTCCCTCCCGCCGCTCGACCCCGCTGCGCTCGCCCCCATCCGCGACGCGGTCGCGCTCACCGTGGCCGAGCTCGGAACGACGCCGCTCATCGGCTTCGCCGGCGCCCCGTACACGCTGGCGTCGTACCTCGTCGAGGGCGGCCCGTCGAAGGAGCAGCT
>DATEOM010000364.1:0-2990 GCA_035274105.1 Microbacterium sp. | reverse complement strand
GCTCGCCGAGGGCCACGTGCTGCTGGAGGATGCCCCGGGCACGGGCAAGACGAGCCTCGCCAAGGCCCTCGCGGCCACCGTGCAGGGCACGTCGAGCCGCATCCAGTTCACGCCCGACCTGCTCCCGTCGGACGTGACGGGCGTCACGATCTACGACCAGACCTCGCACCGCTTCGAGTTCCACCGCGGTCCGGTCTTCGCCTCGATCGTGCTCGCCGACGAGATCAACCGCGCCTCGCCGAAGACGCAGTCGGCGCTCCTCGAGGTCATGGAGGAGTCGCGCGTGACCGTCGACGGCGTCGCGCACGAGGTGGGTCGCCCGTTCCTGGTCATCGCGACCCAGAACCCGATCGAGCAGGCGGGCACGTACAAGCTGCCCGAGGCGCAGCTCGACCGCTTCCTGGTGAAGACGTCGATCGGCTATCCCGATCTCGCCGTGGCCGAGCGCATCCTCGCGGGCGCGGCCGACCGCAACCCGTCGGCGCACCTGCCGGCGATCATCACGACGGGCGCGGTCGCCGACATGGCCGACCTCGCCGCCACCGTCCACGTCGACCCCGCCGTGCTCCGCTACACCGCGCAGCTCGCCGAGGCGACGCGCAACGACCCGGCCACGCGCCTGGGCGTCTCGGTGCGCGGCTCGCTCGCGATGATCCGCGTGGCCAAGGTCTATGCCGCCGCGCAGGGGCGCCACTTCGTGCTGCCCGACGACGTCAAGTCGCTCGTCGCACCGGTGTGGACGCACCGCCTCGTGCTCGACCCCGAGGCCGAGTTCGCCGGCACGTCGGCCGAGACCGTCATCGCGCGCGTCCTCGAGTCGGTGGCCGCACCGCAGGCGAGGTCCGCGGCCTGATGACGACGGAAGCACTCGGGCAGGCAGCTCCCACGGAGGACCGCCGCGCCTGGTACGGGCAGCTGCTGCTCGGCGCGCTGCGGCGCGCCGGCGTCGTGCTCGGCCGCGTGTTCGGGGTCGTGCGCCCCGTCGCCTGGGTGCTCATCATCGGTGCTCTCACGCTGTGGATCGCCGGCCAGTCGCTCGGCTGGTGGGAGCTCACCGTCGCGGCGATCTCGATCACCGTCGTGCTGGCGCTCTGCCTGCTGTTCCTCATCGGCCGCACTGCGTACGACGTGTCGCTCGACCTCAACCGCACGCGGGTCGTGGTGGGGGAGCGGGCGGTGGGCGCGCTCACGCTCGCCAACACCAGCGCGCGCGCCATCCTCCCGTCGCGCGTGCTGCTGCCGGTCGGCAGCGGCCGGGGCGTCTTCGATGTGAACCGGCTCGCGGCGGGCGAGTCCGCGGAGGAGCTCTTCGCCATCCCGACGTCGCGTCGCGCGGTCGTCAAGGTCGGCCCGGTGAGCGTCGTGCGCGGCGATCCGCTCGGCCTCTTCGAGCGCGTGCACCGCCGCGACGAGCCCGTCGACCTCTTCGTGCACCCGCGCACGGTGCTGTTCGACGGCCAGTCGCTCGGGTTCCTCCGCGACCTCGAGGGCCTTCCCGCGACCGACCTGTCGCCCGACGACGTCTCTTTCCACGCGCTGCGCGAGTACCAGCCGGGCGACGACCTGCGTCACGTGCACTGGAAGTCGACGGCGCGCACCGGCCACATGATGGTGCGTCAGTACGAAGAGACGCGCCGCTCGCACTTCGTGATCGGCCTGTCGACGAGCCCCGGCGACTACCGCGACGACGACGAGTTCGAACTCGCGATCTCGGCCGCCGGCTCGCTCGGCCTGCGCGCGCTGCGCGACTCGCAGCGCGTCGAGGTGCGCGTGCAGGAGCGCGCGCTGCCGTCGGGCACGGGCAAGCAGTTCCTCGACTCCCTCTCGGCGCTCGGTCAGTCCAAGCCTCGGGCGGGCACGGTCGTCGACCTCGCCGGCGTGGTGGCGGCGACCCTTCCGCTCGCGAGCGTCGTGGTGCTCGTGTGCGGCAGCAGGGTCGACGCCAACGATCTGCGCACCGCGTGCAGCCGCCTGCCGTTCGGGGCTCGCGTGCTCGCGGTCGTCGCGTCGGCGGACCACGCCGCGCCGTCGCTGCGGAGGATCGGAGAAGCGGATGTCGTGACCCTCGGCGCGCTCGACCAGCTCCCGAACGCGCTCCGGAAGGTGCTCGCATGAGCGCGCCCGTCACGCCGCTCCGGACGCGCACCGAAGCTCCCGCGCCGACGCCGGCTGCAGCATCCGTTCCCCGCTCGCCGCGCGCCGATGCCCTGCCGGCCCGGCGCTGGATCCTCGACCTCACCGCCGTCGGGCTGCTGCTCCTCATCCCCGTCATCGGGTTCGCGCCGACGTTCGACGGCGCGGGCTACCTCATCGCCGCCCTCGGCGGGCTCGTGCTGGGAATGGGGCTGGGCGTCCTCGGCCGCCTCCTCCGCTGGGGCATCCTGCTCCTCGCGGCCGCCACGATGGGGGTCTACTTCCTCTTCGGCGGAGCGCTCGCCCTGCCGCACACCACGGTCGCGGGCGTGATCCCCACCCTCGAGACCCTGCGTCAGCTCGCGCTCGGCGCCGTCATGTCGTGGAAGGAGCTCCTCACCACGATCGCCCCGGTCGCGACCGACGACGGCCACCTGATCGTGCCGTTCCTCCTGTCGCTCGTCGCGGCCGTGCTGACGACGTCCCTCGCCCTCCGGCTGCGCAGCGCCGGGTGGGCGCTGCTGCCCGCGGCGGCGTTCCTCGCGATCGAGATCGCGCTGGGCACGTCCGAACCCTTCGTGCCCGTCATGCAGGGCGTCGCGTTCGGACTCGTGGCGGTGGTGTGGCTCGCACTGCGCCAGGCGTGGCAGCCGCAGGCCGCCGCGATCTCGGTGGGCGAAGGGCCCGCTCGCTCGGGTGCCGGGGTGCGGCGTGTGCTGATGGGCGGCGCCGTCGTCGCCATCGCCGCCGTCGTCGGCGTCGCCCTCGTCGGCGGGCTCGTGCTCCTGACGCGGCGTCGTCGTCCTCGAGGATGAGCGCGAGCGGGGCCTATGCCCGCGTCGGCTCGCGGCAGTCGC
>DATEOM010000363.1:0-2530 GCA_035274105.1 Microbacterium sp. | reverse complement strand
GGTCGTCGTCGCGGTCGGCAACGACCCGCACCTCAACGGTCGCGAGACCCAGGACCGTCCGCACCTGCGCCTGCCCGCCGCGTGGGCCGAGGTGTGGCGCGCCGCGCGGGAGGCGAACCCCCGGGCGGTGCTCACGATCGTGTCGAGCTACCCGTACGTGCTCGACGGCGTCGAAGCCGAGACCGTCGTGTGGTCGAGCCACGGCGGCCAGGAGCTCGGGCACGGTGTGATCGACGTGCTCTCGGGCGATCGTGAGCCGTCGGGCCGCCTCTCGCAGAGCTGGCCCGCCACCGAGGAGCAGGCCGGCGACCTGTTCGACTACGACACCCTCCGCCAGGGCGCGACGTACCGTCACCAGCCCGACGAGCCGACGTTCGCGTTCGGCCACGGACTCACCTACACGTCGGTCGCGTACGAGTCGGTTTCGCTGACGGATGCTGCGACCCCCGCGCCCGCGCCGACCCACCGGCACGCCGGCTTCGCGCCGCGGGCCGACGAGCCCGTGGTGACCGCGGTCGTGCGGGTGCGCAACACCGGCGACCGCGACGCCGAGGAGCTCGTGCAGCTGTACGCGCTGCCGGGGGCGGATCTGCCGCTGCCCGCGCCGCGCCGCGTGCTCGTCGCGTACCGCCGCGTGCGGCTCGCACCCGGCGAGACGCGAGACGTGCAGCTGTCGTTCTCACCCGGGCGCCTCGCCGTGTGGGACGACGCCGTACGCCTCCCCGGGGCGGTCGGCGACTGGCTGCACGACGGTGCGCTGCGGGTGCAGCCCGGGTCGTACGTCGTGGCCGCGGGCCCGTCGGCGTGGGACCTGCCCGTGCGGGCTGAGCTGGAGATCGTCGCCAGCTGAGTTGCCCGGAGGCTCAAGGCGTTTCGACTGCGGGCGCCAGAGCGCCCTCCGCTCAACGACCGGGAATTCCGGTCGTTGAGCGAGTGAGGAACGAGCGAGTCGAAACGCCGGGAACCCGGCTCGCTTCCCGGTCGTTGAGCGAGTGAGGAACGAGCGAGTCGAAACGCCTCAGCGCGGCGCAGGACTCAGGGCGCGAGTTCCTCCGCGAGCGCCCTCGTCTCGTCCGGGGTCCAGATGCGGTCGCCGAAGACGTGGCGGTGGGCGAGCGACAGCTCGTCGCCGGGGGCCAGCACGACGTACTCGTCGAACGAAGGGGACGGGGCGAGCACGGGGATCGGCCGGCTGCGCACGAACCAGCGGATCGGCGGTGCACCCGTCGACGTGCCCGCGAACGCGAGGATCGTGGCGCCGCCGTCCACGTCGTCGTGCTCACCCGAGAAGGCCACCCACGGAGCGATGCGACCCATGACGCCGTCGTCGCCCGCATCGTCGGGGAAGCCGCCGGCCAGGACGCGGCCGCCGGTCCAGGATCGAGGCATCCGGATCACGAAGCCGGTGTAGCCGGCGCCGGGGCGTCCCTCGGTCGTCGGGCTGCCGAGTTCGAGCTCGCGCCCCGACACGTTGCGCAGTGTCGTCGAGAAGTCGAGCAGCCAGAGGCCGCGGTCGATGTCGACCCCGTGGAAGCGGTGCGAGCGGGTCTCGGCGAGCCACTCCTCGCCGGCCTGCGTGACCCACGTGAGGTCCTCGGTGAACCCGACCTCCGGTCCGGCGTCCGACACGGTCGTGAAGCCGTCGTGGCGGATAGAGCCGACGTTGTCGAGGAGGGCGTAGTCGCCGTGCTCCGGCCGGAAGGTGTTGCCGCCCCAGAAGTTCTGGCCCGAGACGTGGGTCCACGTCATCTGCAGGCCCTTGTGCCACCGGTGGTCCGACGGGCGGAAGCCCGTGAGCAGAGCCCCGTCGAGCGCGCGCAGCGGGTGCAGGAAGGGTTTCGGCCCCTCGGAGATCTCCCCGCCGGGGTCGAACGCGTAGCGCGCGATATCGACGCCAGCAGCGGTGACGGTCAGGTCGGTGTTGTCGAGACGGAGGCTGAGGTCGGTCACCGTCCCATTGTGACCCAGATTCCGGGAAAACGCTTGCCCAGTTTGCGCGCGGTCGCGTAATGTACCGCGATCGAGGCTCGAGCGGTAGAGGCCTCCGCGTGCGGGCGGGCGGCGATAGCGTCTTCGTCATCTCACAGCAGACTCCGCACCCCCCGCAGAGTCGACGAGACAGAAGGAGAGAACCATGCTCTGGACCATCCTCGGCCTCATCATCATCGGCCTCATCGCCGGTCTCATCGCTCGCGCCGTCATCCCCGGCAAGCAGAGCATGGGCATTCTGCTGACGATCGTCCTCGGAATCGTCGGCTCGTTCGTCGGCGGCTTCCTCGGCTTCCTGATCTTCGGCAGCGACCCCAACGGCGGCTTCCTGCAGCCGTCGGGCATCATCGGATCCATCCTCGGTGCGATCATCGTTCTCGGCATCTACGTGCTCGTCACGCGTCGCCGCGGGGTGAACCGCGCCTGACGGAGAGACACTTCGCCCGGGCTTCGTGCGCTCCCTCGCACCGACCCGGGCGTTGTTCTCCCCGCGAGGACCGACCCCGAACGAAAAGCGCGAACCCACACGGCCTGGCGTGTG
>DATEOM010000362.1:0-2683 GCA_035274105.1 Microbacterium sp. | reverse complement strand
TCAACGAGCGGGGAAGATGTCAGGCGAGCTCGTGCAGGAGGAACGCGGCGAGGAAGCCGATCGTCGCCCATAGTCCGGTGAGCGCGTGCTGCTCGTCGAACGCCTCGGGAATCATCGTGTTGCAGACCATCGCGAGGAGGCCGCCGGCGGCGATCGTGGTGATGAGCGCGATCAGGCTCGATGAGGCCGATTGGAAGGCGACGTAGCCCAGCACCGACGCGATGACCGTGATCAGCGCGATTCCGCTCCACAGCAGTGCGACGTACTTCCCGCTGGAGCCGCCCCGCTTGAGGGCGGCGGTCGAGCCCAGACCCTCGGGGAAATTGCTGATCGCGATGGCGGCGACGATCGGGATGCTGATCCCGCCCTGCAAGACCGACAGGCCCATGACGAGCGACTCCGGGATGCCGTCGATCAGCGCGCCGACCGCGATCACGAGGCCGGCTCCGCTCACCGCCTGAGCTCCGGCGCGACGCGCGACGATGCTCGCGGAGACCTCGTCGCCATCGGAGTACTCCGTGACCGCGGCGGCGTCGACCTGAGGCCCACCGGCGGCAGGCTGCTTGCTGCGTCGCGAGATCAGCTGGTCCGCGACGATGTAGAGGATCGCCCCGCCCAGGAACCCGATGGTCGTCGGGACGAGACCCCCGTCGGCGGCCGCCTCCTCGACGAGCTCGAACGCCAGCGTCGAGATCAGCACGCCGGCGCCGACGGCCATGATTCCGGCGACGATGCGCTGCGGGATCTCGACGAACCACGCCACCGCGGCCCCGACGAGCAGCGTGCCGCCGCCGATGAGGCCGCTCAGCGCCGCGAGCCAGAGTCCTTCCATGGCGCCAACCTAATGGCGGAAGACACGGATGCCTCGGCGAAACGCGTTCGCCGAGGCATCCGTCCCCCGTTCACGAAGCCGGGCGCGTGCGGAATCAGTGCGTGAGAGCGGGCTGTCGGCCGCCGGCGGCCAGGCGCTCGGCGGCGAGCCCCTCGGCGGCCTCGAGCGGCGTGACGCCGCGGGACTCGGCCTCGTCGAAGATGCGGCGCACGGTGTCGCCGATCTGGCCGACGCGCTCCATGATCTCGGTGCGCGTGCCGAGGTGCTTCGCCTCGAGGTCGAGGTAGATCACGCCGCCCGCGTTGACGACGAAGTCGGGGGCGTACAGGATGCCGCGACCGGCGAGGCGCGCGGCACCGCTGTGGTCGGCGAGCGGGTTGTTCGCCGGTCCGCACACGGCCTTCGCGTCGAGGGAGTCGATGATCTCGTCGGTGAGGAGCCCGCCGATGCCCGCCGGCACGAAGACGTCCGCGGGGATGAGATGCTCCTCGCCCGGCGCGATCCACTCGGCGCCGAGCTCGGTGGCGAGGTCGCGCTTGGCGGGGTTGACGTCGGTCACGGTGAGGCGGGCGCCCTCAGCAGACAGGCGCACCGCGAGGCGGCTGCCCACCTGGCCGAGGCCCGAGATCGTGATGCGGCGACCGGCGACGTCGGCGGTGCCGGCGACGCGCTCGAGCGTCGCGCGCAGCGACTCGTACACGCCGAGGCTCGTAGGTCCCGCGGGCTCGCCCGAGCCGCCGACGGTGTCGGGCAGGCCCACGACGTGCTCGGTGCGCTCGCTGACGACGAGCATGTCTTCGGTCGTCGACCCGACGTCCTCCGCGGTGCGGTACAGGCCGTGCAGCGACTCGACCGCGTCGCCGAGGTCGAGGAACGCCGCGCGGCGACGATCGGTGTCGAGCGTGGTGCCGGGAGGCAGGGCGATGACGGACTTGCCGCCGCCGGCGTCGAGACCGGCCGCGGCGTTCTTGAGGGTCATGGCGGCCGACAGCCGCAGCGCGTCGCCGAGGGCGTCGCTCCAGTGCGGGTACGTCCACAGGCGCGCGCCGCCGAGGGCGGAGCCGAGCACGGACGAGTGCAGCGCGACGGCGAGGAACAGGCCGCTGCGGCGGCCGGTGATCACCTCCACCCGCTCGTGTGCGAAATCGGGCAGGGGCAGGGTGTGCGTCATCGCGTTCTTCCTTCGGCGGGCCTCGTGGGCAGTGCGCTGCGGACGCCGCGGCGTTGCGGCATCCGTTCTCATTGCACACCGCTTCTGCGAATTGTTCAACCGCATCGGCGGCGAGTGGGCAGGATGCGCGCTCTTGCCGGGGAGTTCTGCGCATGACTCAGCAGTCTGGGCGTCATCGGTAGCATCGACGAATGCCAGACGCCTACACTCACGGCCACCACGAGAGCGTTCTGCGGTCGCACCGCTGGCGCACCGCCGAGAACTCCGCCGCCTACGTGCTGCCGCATCTCGGCCCCGGCGTCTCGATCCTCGATGTGGGCAGCGGCCCCGGCACGATCACCGCGGACCTCGCCGCCCGCGTCGCGCCCGCGCGTGTGGTGGGGACGGATGCCTCGGCCGACGTCGTCGCGCAGGCCGCCGCAGACCACGCGGCGCCGAACCTCGCATTCGAGGTGGGCGACGCCTACGCGCTGCCCTACGACGACGGCGCCTTCGACGTCGTGCACGCGCACCAGGTGCTGCAGCACGTGGACCGGCCCGTCGACATGCTGCGCGAGCTCGGCCGCGTGGCCGGGCCGGGCCTCGTCGCGGCGCGCGACGTCGACTACGAGGGCGTGATCTGGTACCCGCTCATCCCCGCGCTCGACGAGTGGCTCGCGCTCTACCTTGCGACGCACCGC
>DATEOM010000361.1:0-4066 GCA_035274105.1 Microbacterium sp. | reverse complement strand
TCGGTGAGGTCCTTGATGCGCTGCGTCAGCATCGCGACCTGCACCTCGGGGGATCCGGTGTCACCGGGGTGCGTCGCGTACTCTTCGATGATCGCCTTCTTGACGTCTGCTTCCAGTGCCATAGGTGATCCCCTCTCTGCTAGTTGCGCGGTGCCCGTCACCCGATGTGCGAGCTCTCTTTCTCCGCGGCCGATCCAACGGCAACCTGAAGAGTCTACCAGCGAACGGATGCTGCGGCGAACGCGCCGTAGCCTGACCGCCGCGCATCGGCGGATTTCGGACGTCGCATCCCGCCCCGGGCTCCGGCGTCGGCGGGCGGGCGTACCGTGGCCACCGTGACCTCGACTCGAACCCCTCCCCCGGCGGTGCGTGCGGAAAGGCTGCCGTCCCCGCGCTGGATCACGGTGCAGTTCGTGCTCGCCGGGATCGTGTGGGGCGCGAGCTTCCTCTTCATGAAGGTGTCGCTCACCGGCATCTCGCCCGCGCAGGTCGCGTGGACCCGCATCCTCCTCGGCGCGCTGACCCTCGGCGCCCTGGTGCTCCTGCGCCGCGAGCACCTCACTCGCAGCCTCAAGGTGTGGGCGCACCTGACGGTGCTCGGCCTCACGTTCTGCGTCATCCCGTTCCTGCTGTTCTCGTGGGCGCAGCAGCACGTCAGCTCGGGCGTCGCCAGCATCTTCAACGCCACCACCCCGATCATGACGGCGATCATGGCGTGGCTGGTGTTCCGCGTCGAGCGCCTGAAGGCGCTGCAGGTCGTCGGGATCGGCGTCGGCATCCTGGGCGTCGTCGTGATCATCGCGCCGTGGCAGGGAATCGCGCTGGACGGAAGCCTCGTCGCCGAGCTCGCCATCCTCGGGGCGACCGCGAGCTACGGCTTCAGCTTCGCCTACATGCGGCGCTTCGTCTCGCACACCGGGATGTCGGCGCTCGCGTTCACGTTCGGCTACATCGCGATGGCCGGCGTCGTGATGGCACTGCTCACCCCGTTCCTCGTACTGACGCCCGTGCGCCTCGACGTGCCGATCGTGGTGAGCCTGCTGCTGCTCGGGTGCCTCGGAACCGGGATCGCGTACGTGTGGAACCAGAACACCGTGCGCGCCTGGGGACCGACGCGCGCCTCCACGGTCACCTACATCACCCCGGTGGTCGGAGTGATCCTCGGCATCCTGATCCTCGGCGAGACGGTGACGTGGAATGAGCCGATCGGCGCGCTCGTCGTGTTCCTCGGCATCCTGCTCGCACAGGACCGGCTGCGCCGACGCGCGCAGGTGTGACGAGACGGTGTCGGGGTCGGGCTGAGTCGCAGACGAAGAAGGAGAGCGGATGCCTCGGGGCGAGGCATCCGCTCTCCTTCGCGTTGCTGCGTGTCAGTCCTGCTGGAGCGCGCCCTGCAGATCGAGCGTGATGGTGACGTCCTTGCCGACCAGCACACCGCCGGTCTCGAGGGCCGCGTTCCAGGTGAGTCCGAAGTCCTCGCGGTTCACGACCGTCTTGGCCGTCGCGCCGGCCTTGTAGTTGCCCCACGGGTCGGTGCCGAAGCCGCCGAACTCGAACTCGAACGACACCGGCTTGGTGACGCCGCGGATGGTGAGGTCGCCGTCGACGAAGAACTCGCCGTCCTTCACGTGTGCGCCGGTCGAGACGAACTCCATCGTCGGGTGGTTCTCGACGTCGAAGAAGTCGGCAGAGCGCAGGTGGTTGTCGCGCCCCTCGTCCTTGGTGTCGACGGAGGTGACGTCGACGGATGCCTCGACCTTGGCGTCGAGCGGGTTCTCAGGGGCGATGAGGGTCGCGCTCTTCATGCCGAACGTGCCGCGCACCTTCGAGATCATCATGTGGCGCACGCTGAAGGTGACCTCGCTGTGCGCGGGGTCGAGCACCCAGGTGCCTGCCTTGTAGCCGGGAACGTCGATCGTGGTGGCGTCGGTCATGGTCGTCCTTCGTGTCAGGTCCGTGTGGGGCGCCCGAGGGGACGGGCATACGGTGTCCAACACAGCCTTGCAGACGTTCTATTCCCGTGAATGCAAATTACGTGAGAACTTCTGAAGACGACGGAGGGGACGGATGCCGCGGCACCCGTCCCCTCCGGACGATCAAGGTGTGGGTCAGCCGACCTTGATGAGGTCGATGACGAAGATCAGCGTCTTGCCGCCGAGGAAGTGGCCGCCGGCCGGACCGTAGGCGAGGTGCGGCGGGATGACGAGCTCGCGACGACCGCCCTCCTTCATGCCCGGGATGCCGTCCTGCCAGCCCTGGATGAGGCCGCGGAGCGGGAACTGAATGCTCTCGCCGCGGTTCCACGACGAGTCGAACTCCTCACCGGTCTCGTACTCGACGCCCACGTAGTGGACGGTCACGGTGTCGCCGGGCTT
This sequence comes from Microbacterium sp., assembly GCA_035274105.1. Classification (GTDB taxonomy): domain Bacteria; phylum Actinomycetota; class Actinomycetes; order Actinomycetales; family Microbacteriaceae; genus Microbacterium. The sequence goes on along the minus strand of DATEOM010000361.1, from coordinate 1,691 downwards.
CGCCTCAGCGCCCTCGCCCACGACGATGTCGCGGACGACCAGGTCGGCCGGCGCCGGGCCGGCAGGTGCGTCGATCTCGGGCTTGGTGCGGTCGTCAGTCATGCGTCCATCCAACCATCCGGAGCCCGCGCGCGCCGAGCGAGTTCGCCGTCAGGGGAACCGCCGGCGTTCTCTTGACACCCGCGAGGGCCTCCCGGCATGCTGGGGAAAGACCAACTCAGCGCTCGGTTGACACGCAGGCATCGCCGCGGCACCGAGCGCTGAGTCTTTGTTCGCGGGGGCCGTTCCGACGTTCGGGTGCTACGGCGCGAACATCGCCGCGCGGGTCGCCGCGGTCTTCGCGAGCAGGTCCCGCTCCTGGGCCGCGGCTTGCGGGTCGCGGCCCGTGATCGCCCGCTGACGCGTCGCGGCCAGGGCCGTGGCATCCGTGATGAAGGTCTTCATGAGGGGTGTGCGGTCGCCCCGAAGCGTCTGCGCCCACGCGAGCGCAGCCTTGCGCCCCGCGGAGGTCGCGAGCATGTCGACCTCCTGCGGCGTGAACCAGCCCGCGGCGGCGTACTCGCCGAGCCGGCGCCGGGTGAGTCGCGACTCCTCCCGTCGCAGTGCCACGATGCCGAGGATGAACCCGACGAACAGCGGCACCTGCAGGGTCAGGTAGAGGAAGAAGAAGTCGCCGAACATCGCCGACCCGTTCCAGAACGCGTGCAGCGCGATGGCTCCGGCGAGTCCGACGAGGCCGGGGCCGATCGCCTGCCCGGGTGACATGCCGCGCCGCGCGGCGAGCCCCAGCGCGAAGCCCGTGACGCTTGTGAACATGACGTGCGCGAACGGCGACAGGATGCCGCGCAGGAAGAACGTCGTGGTCGTCTCGGCCGCGCCGCCCTCGATGAAGCTCACCGCGAAGTACTGGATGTTCTCGGTGAACGCGAAGCCGGCGCCCACGAGCGCGCCGTACACGATCCCGTCGACCGGCCCGTCGAACGAACGCCGTGCGGTCGCGAAGATGAGGAAGACGCCGAGCCCCTTTGCGAACTCTTCGACGACCGGCGCCTGGACGACCGTCTGCAGCACTTCGCGAGCACCGGCCGCCGGCCCGAACACCATCGACAGCAGGAGGTCGACGCCGAGAGTGATGGCGACGGCGGCGAGCGCGCCCCACGCGATGGCGAGGATGAGGAGCGCGCGGGGCTCGGGTTCCCAGCGATCGACGATCCGCACCGCCAAGAGCACCCCGACGAGCGGTACGACGGCGAGCACCATCCCGATGAGGGAAGCCGCCGGGCCGAGCGCGCCGAGGAAGTACGCGACCAGCACGATCAGAGCGAGCACCAGGACGCCGATGAGCCAGACGGATCCGCTGCGCCCACGGCGCGAGGCGGCGGCAGGGATCTGCACGGGTGCGGGCGAGGTCTCCGGCGGCGTGATCGCCGCGGGGGCGGCGATGCGCGGCTGCGCGAGCGCGGAAGCGAACTCCGGCGGCGTGAGCGAGGGCCGGGGACGGGAGGCACCGGGGTCGAGCGTCATGCGCACAGCCTATGGGTGCAGAACGCTCACCCGTCATACGGGCTGTGGACGACCCGCCCGCGCAGCCCGGCGGCTAGGTTGGGGGCATGCGCTTCGCCCATGTCGTGCCTCCGGAGTCGGGCGAGCCGAAGCTCGCACTCGTCGAGGGCGACGAGGTGGCGATCGTC
>DATEOM010000360.1:0-6976 GCA_035274105.1 Microbacterium sp. | reverse complement strand
CTCCGAGCCGTCCACGAGCTGCAGCTTGGCCCCGCCGACGTGCGCGCGGAGCCGCTCGAGCACGGCTTGACCCTCGGCGACGACGCCCGTCGTGCCTCCGAGCGCCGCGACCTGGGGCGCCGGGCTGTGCTTCCAGGCGTTGAGGAACTCGGCGACCGCGCAGACGCCGGCGCCCTCGCCGAGCCCGAGCGCCGTCTGCTCGATGTCCGCCCAGTCGGGGTGTCCGGTGATCGCCGACTTGACGCCCCAGCGCGCGAGCAGCGCGGCCGCGCTGGGCGCGAACTGCTTGCCGCACTCGACGACCGCGGACTTGGCGGCGCCGCCGGCGCGCTCGACGGTTGCGCATCCGAGCATCGTGTAGCCCACGCTTCCAGCGACGAGTCCGATCGTCATCGCGACGGCGACTGCGAGCGCCGCGCGCCCGCTCTGCGGATCACGCACCGTCGGGAGTGGCTCGGGTGGCGCCGGCGGGGCGTTGCGCAGGATCGCGAGCAACCGGTCGAGGAAATCGCGCAGGGAGTCGTCGAGCGTCGTCTTGGTGCGCGGAGCGATCCAGTGGAGCGCCTTGTCGGCCACCACGATGACGAGCGTCGCGATCGCGAGCGCACGCGTGATCCAATCGGGCTTCTGGTCGATCTCGACCAGGGGAATGGCTCCGGCCATGACGGTCGCGTGCGCACACGCCGCGGCGAACAGCGACAAGCAAACGTACAGCGCGGTCGCGCCCAACAAAACGAAGATGACGAACTTGAGAGTTGCCTTCATGGTCACGGGTCCTTTCGACGCAGATCGCGCCGGATGTCACGTAGTTCGGTCTGTGCCTGCTCGATGTCGCGCTCGTTGCGGTTGAGCCGGATCTCCTCGGCGCCGCCATTGCGGATCGCCGCGAAGACGTAGGTGGCGGCGCTCGCCGCCGCGGCGAGGGCGATTCCCGCGAGCCACCGCGCAGTCCGGTGCGTGCCGAGCAGTCGGTTGAGATTCTCGTGGATCGATCCCTTGGTTGTGGTCGGGCGCTCGCCGAGCTCCGCGCGGACCTCGGCGCGGACCAGGGCGAGATCGTCGACCGAGACGAGCCGGCTGTGCGCGCCAGCGATCGCGTCGATGCGCCGACCGAGCTCGGCGAGCTGACGCTGCGACTCGCCGACAGCGGCCACGACCTGGTCCTTGACAGCCGTCGAGCCGCTCTTCTCCTCGCGGCGGTAGCGCTCGAGCGCTTTCGCGAGGTTCATCACGAGCGCGTGGAGGTCCTGCTCGCTGCGCCGCAGCGCCTCGATCTGCGCGTAGTCCTCGGGGGTCAGCTGGCCGTTGAGCAGGAGCTCGATCGGCGCGGTGATCTCGTCGGCTGGTTCCGGACGGACGACAGGCACATTCTTCGGCCAGCGCTTCACCTGCAGCGCCTCTCGCCGAGCAGCGCGTTGCTGCTCGGTCAGCACGTGAGGCCGCGGCGTGGGCTGCCGCGGCGGCGTCAGACTGTCGTCATCATCGTCGGTCACGTGGCTCCTAGGGCGTCCCGTTGGTGACGGTCGCGGTCGGCCAGACCCCAGGGGGCCACGCGTTCCCGCTCGCGGTGACCGCGCCGGCGAAGCCCTGCTCGGCGCAGCGCAGCCCGAACACGACGTCAGGCGCGGTGTTGCCCGTGACGCTGACCGGACCGAACGAGCCCGGGTAGGCCTCGAGCGTGACCCCGTAGGTGACAGCGCCGGTGATCAGGTTGTTAGAGATCATGAGCCCGGTGGTCCGCTCGGCAGCCATCACCGAGTGCGAGTAGACGCCGGAGAACGCCGGCGCAGGCACGGCGAACGCGATCCGGTTGCCCGTCACCAGCGTCCGAGACGCGCTCTCGAGCTTGATCGCCCAGGCGGGCGTCCCCTGGGTGAGCGTGTTGCCCGCGATCGTGGCGCCGCTGCACGTCGTCCCACTGTGCGGCGAGAGCGTGATGAGCGGCCCCAGGTGCCCGCCGCGCCGCACGACGTTGCCAACGAGGGTAAGCCCCTCGCAGGCGTTCACCGCCTCGATCACGCCGCGCTCGGTGGTCGTGTTCATCGCGGAGATCGCGTTGCCAGCGATCGCAACATCGGTCGACCTGTAGAGCGCGATGCCGCGCGGCAGCGTGTTGCCGACGATCGTCACGCCGGTCGCCGAGGTCATGCTGATCGAGAAGTCGCCTTGCGTACCCGGCCCGTCGTAGAACGTGTTGCCGCTGATCACGATCCCTGTCGGCCGGCCATCGGTGCCGTTGACGCCCGTCGCCTCGCCGTCGATGTCCTGATCACAGGTGGCGCAGGTGATCGTGTTGTCCGCGACGACGCCGTCGTGAATACCGCGCTGGATCTCGACGAAGCTGCGCGCGCAGTCGCCGGTGTTGTCGATGACCCTGAACCCGTAGAGCTCGGTGCCCAGCGTCGTGGTCGTCGGGGCCTCGTTGCCGATCAGCCGCACGCAGTCGCCTTTGCGGGCCGGGGTGTTGCGCGGGTGGTTGAAGTGCACGCTGCGGACCTCGATGTCGCGGATCGGCTTGCAGGTCGCCCCGCTGCAGATGCCGCTGGTCGCGATCGCGTGCGTCTGCTCGGCGGTGTTCGTGGCCGCGGCGGTGTCGATCGTCAGGTCGGTCACCAGCACGTGCTCGGCCCCCGGATCGATCGAGAGCACGATCGCGGTCTCGGCGCCCTGGTCGCCGACGAGCTCGAGCACCGTCTCGGGCCCGACGCCCCGGAGCGTCAGCGGGTGCCCGCTGTGCGTGTCGAGCGCCGCGAACCGGTTGTACGCGCCCGGCTGCTTTCGCTCGACCGTCCACCGACCGGCGCCGAGGCAGACCGTGCCGCCGTCGGGCCGCGCGGTCGCCGCGTCCATCGCCGCCTGGATCGCATCGCGGACCTGCGCCGGCGTCCCGGTCACGAGCGGCAGGCAGTCGCCCGCGGTGAGGGCCGCGGCGTGCATCTGCGTGGCGGGCACCGGCGCGCACGCGACGACGAAGAAGAGCGAGAGGCGACGAATCAGGTCCATGGAATTGTCCATCCGAGCGTTTGAGAGATCGACTTGATCGCGGCCAGCGACTTCTCAGCCGCCGCGTTGAAAAAGACCGCCGAGTAGAGGTACGCGGCGGTCGAGCAGTTGTTTTGGAGGATCCCGTACGTCAGCCGCTTGCCCGCCGCGGTCCCCGACCACGAGGGGACGATCTTCTCCTGGTCGGTGAGGATCCCCGCGAACGACGCCGCCTGATTGATCTGCAGCCACCACGGCCGCACCACGCCGCTCGGGTCGATCGTCCCTGAGGCCTGCTGGGGGAAGTCCATGATCACCGGTACGCCGGTCGTCAGTTCGCGCTCTGCCGAGCACCGCGACCCGGCCGGCCCCAGGCCGAAGATCGAACGGCGGGAGATGCTGGACACGGTCCGCACGTACGTCAGCACGAGACAGCTGTTCGTCGAGATGTCCGGTAGCCCGGCATCGGTGTTCAGAAATAGACCACTTGCCCCTTCGGTGGTCGTGATTGCCTTTCTCGTCCAGCCCGACTCCGTGACCTGATATGCGAGGCCGGTGCCGCTGACAGCGCAGGTGAAGGTGCCCACCTGGTCGACGAGGTTCCCGGACGCCTCCTGGAACGTGTACACGGCCGAGGGGCCGCCCGTTGCGTCGCCGGCCGCGGTGAGAACGGTGGTCCACTCCGCCGCCGTGGCGGGGCAGTAGATGCCCCTCGAGGCGTCACGTGTGACGCCAGGGAGCACCGGCGCGCCGCCGGCGGAGATCGGGTCCTCGCTCACGCCGAGCGCGACGCCGATGCGAGGACCGACCGCGGGACCGATGCGTGGACCGACGGGCATGTCAGCTCACCGTGAGCGTCGAGTTCGCCGCGTCGTTGACGCAGGTCCAGCCCGCCGGGGTCATGGTGTTCGTGATGAAGTTGTCGACCTGCGCCGACGGGACGGGCGCGTACGGAAAGACGAGCGACGTCTGTCCCGACAGGGCCGCTGCCTTGATCGCCGCCTCGAGGCGCGCCGGCATCTGCGAGATGAACGACTGGCGCCACTGCTGTGCTTCGGCCTTCGTGATCATGCTCCCACCTTCGCGTTGACGTTGACCCTGACGAGCCCACCGACGGTTAGCACCAGCTTGAGTCGGCAGCGGCGCGCGCCGAGGTTGCCTAGATCGATGATCGTTCCGCCCGCGTTCGTGCCGCCGGCGGTGAGCGTGAGTCCAGACACCGAGTTGCCGGCGCCCGTCGGGGGTGGCACGTAGCCAGTCGACGGGTTGATCTGCACCCAGTTCGTGCGGGTCGCGTTGCCGTCGTTGTCGCCCACGTCGGTCGGCCCCTGCTCGCGGCGCCCGTCGCGGAACTCGGGGTAGTTGGTGACCTCGACGGTGATCGCGCCCGCGACCGCGGCGGCCCACTGGAGCTGCACCGTGACGAGCGCGGTCTCGCCGGGCAGCGGCGCATCCGAGCCGCCAAAGGCGAAATACCAGGTGCCGCTCGTCAGCGTGCAGCCGTTGGCGGTGTCGTTGGCCGCGATCGTCCCGTCGGCCTTGATGGCATTCAGATCGCCAGATCCGGGTAGCGCATACTTCACGTCGCTCCTTGTGCTCGCCGCTGACTCGGCGTGGGTTCCGGAACCGATCGCTTCACGCTTCCGAACGCCGGCATGGCGGTTGGCGCCTGGGTCGTCGGCGCGCCCTCGTCGTTCGTGAACGAGCCCTGAAGCACGGAGAGGACGGCCGGCTCGAGCGCGGGGTCCTGTGCCTCACCGGTGAGGATCGAGAGCGCCAGCGCCTGACGGAACGGCAGCGGCGCCTTGCGCTCGGCGCGCGCGTTGCCGACCTGGGACAGGAAGTGCCCGAGGAGCTCCGGGTACACGGCGCGGATCGCCGCCGCGTCCTCGAGCGTCACGTGCCCCCGCGCGGCGCGCTCGAACACCGCGTGCGGGTCCTCGAGCGCCGCTGCGGATCGCGCCCACGAGCGCATCGCCAGGTCGGAGATGCGCGCCGGCGCGCCCGGATGCATGGCGGTGTAGTCGGGCTGCCGCGGCAGGATCGCCCCGAGGTGCTCGACGCGCCGCGCGCCGATCTCCTCGAGTTGGTCGGCGAGGACCGGATCGGCGGTGCGGATCCCGTCGAAGGTCGCCGCCATCTTCGCGCGGGCCTCGGGCCGCATCTGGTGCGAGCCGTCGGGCCCGACCTGGATCTGTTCACGCACCTCCTGTGCCCGCGCGTCGAAGAGATCCGGCAGCGTCGTACCACCTGCTGGGGTGCGCTTGCCGTTCTCGCCGCCGGCGTAGCGGACCGCCGCCAGGACCTTGGTCGCGAGGATCGGCGCGACTGGCGCGACGACCTTGGCCACCTTCTGGGCGCCGCCCGCGAACGCGCTCGCCGCCTTGGCCACGCGCTCGCCGGCGGCGGCTGCGAGCTTCTTGAAGCTGCCGATCACCCGGCCCCCGGCCGCCGCGGCAGCACCAACCGGGCCCGCGAACGGCGCTACGGCGCTGACGGCCGCGCCGAGCGGACTTGGGGCCGGCTTGGGTCCCTCGATGACCGCGCGCGCGTCGGCGATCTTCGTCAAGAGATCGGACGTTGGCGGCTTCGCGAGCGCCTCGAGCTGGCTCTGCAGCCGCTGGTTCGCGGCGATCCTCTCGTCGATCTTCGCGAGCCGCCGCACAATCGCGGGCTCCTTGAGGCCACCCTTGATCGCGCCGTCGTCGCCTGACCACCGAAGCTCCATGCGTGTCTTGAGCACGCGATCGGCCGCGGCCTCCTTGCCAGCTTCGGTGAACGGGCCGACCTCGTCATAGAGTCCGAGCTTCGACGCGAGCTTCTTCTGGGCTGCGAGCACTTCGGCCGCGCTGGGCACTTCGCCACTGGCCCCGGAGAGTCGGTAGACATACGGAACAGGGAGCTTCTTGCCGAACTGATTGGCCGTCCAGTCGATCGCGATGCCGTCCGGTGTAACGCTGACTTGGTGGTAGTACTCCTCTTCGACCTCCGCGCGCGTCCCTCCGTCCTCGAGAGCTTCCTCGATACGACGGGCGTACTTGGCTCGAAGCGCGGCGACCTGTTTGTCGCTCAGTCCGTACAGCCGCTTCACCTCCTCGAGGCCGTCCTTGGAGATGATGTTGAGACGGTGACTGCTGAGGTCCAGGTTTGGCCTCGACTCGCGAAAGCGCTGCTCGATCTGGTCGCACATTCCGTCGGCGCACTTCGGCGAGTTCAGCTTGAGCTCCTTGGCCGTGGGCCCGAAGTCTTCGACTGCGGCGCTGAGCGATTCGGGTAGCTCGGGTCCTGCTGCAGCCGCTCGCGCGCGCTCGCCCAGCGAGGAGACCTCGTCGAGCGCGCTGCGGATCTGCGCCGGCGCATCCGCGAGCTCCTGCTGCCAAGCACGTTGTTGCTCGAGCGCGGCCGCCTTCATCTCGTCGAGCGCCTGCGCTTGACGCTGCACCGCCTCGAGCGACTTGGCCGGGTCGTTCTGAAACTTGATCTTGTTGTCGAGCGCCTTGCGCAGCTCGAGGTTGGCCCGATCAAAGGCGCCGCCGGCCTCGCGCAGGTCGGGGTCCGCGGAGCCTTTGGCGATCTCGCGGAGGTCGTGCTCGTCGCGGTTGCCTCGACGCCAGGCGTCGAGATCGTCGGTCAGGGCCCTGCGCTGCGGCGCCTGCTCGGCGCGAATCCGCTCGATCTCGGCCTTCTCCGCGGTGTCGAGGATCCGCTTGTCGACGTGCTGCAGGTCGCCCGACTCGATCGCCTCCTGGGGCGTCTTGGCCTTCGAAAGAGCCCGCTTCTCGAGGGCCGCGTCAATGGTCCCCTTGGCGCGCGCGAGCCCGAGCTCGGCCGCCTTGCCAAGGCCACCGATGGGCGCCCCGAGCGCCGCGCCGTCGAGCATGTTGCTCGAGAGGGCGCCGGCGACGTGCTCGACGCTCAGCGGGTCCTGTGAGAGGGCCAGCTCGGAGACCCCCTGGCCGGCCCCGAAGAGCGCGCCCTCGGCGGCCCCGCTGAG
>DATEOM010000359.1:0-6936 GCA_035274105.1 Microbacterium sp. | reverse complement strand
TCCGCACATCGTCGGTGCTATCGCGCGGTCTCGTCACCAAGAGCCCGTCGCGCCGGACGACCGCAGCCCCCGCCAAGGGGAGCTCCACGGGTGAGGGCCGCAGCGGTGGACGCCGACGAGAAGATCCCGGATGCCTCGGGGCGAGGCATCCGGGATCTTCGGCGTTTCGGGCTGATCGAGCCGCGTCAGCGCTTCTCGAGCTCCTCGGCCACGAGGAACGCCAGCTCCAGCGACTGCATGTGGTTCAGGCGCGGGTCGCACAGCGACTCGTAGCGGGTCGCGAGGGTCGCCTCGTCGATCTGCTCGGAGCCGCCGAGGCACTCGGTCACGTCGTCGCCGGTGAGCTCGACGTGGATGCCGCCGGGGAACGTGCCCACCGAGCGGTGCGCCTCGAAGAAGCCGCGCACCTCGTCGACGACGTCGTCGAAGCGCCGCGTCTTGTAGCCCGTGGGCGTGGTGATGCCGTTGCCGTGCATCGGGTCGGTGACCCACAGCGGGGTCGCACCCGAGTCGCGCACGGCCTCGAGCAGCGGCGGCAGCGCGTCGCGGATCTTGCCCGCGCCCATGCGCGTGATGAAGGTCAGGCGGCCGGGCTCGCGGTTCGGGTCGAGCTTGTCGATGAGCGCGAGCGCGGTCTCGGGCGTCGTCGTCGGACCGAGCTTCACGCCGATGGGGTTGCGGATCTTCGAGAAGTAGTCGACGTGCGCGCCGTCGAGGTCGCGCGTGCGCTCGCCGATCCACAGGAAGTGGGCCGACGTGTTGTACGGCGTGCTCGTGCGCGAGTCGATGCGCGTCATCGGACGCTCGTAGTCCATGAGAAGGCCTTCGTGGCCGGTGTAGAACTCGACGCGCTTCAGCTCGTCGAAGTCTGCGCCGGCGGCCTCCATGAACTTGATGGCGCGGTCGATCTCGGTCGCGAGGCGCTCGTACTGCTGGTTGGCGGGGTTCTGCGCGAAGCCCTTGTTCCAGGAGTGCACCTCGCGGAGGTCGGCGAAGCCGCCCTGCGTGAACGCGCGGATCAGATTGATGGTCGACGCGGCCGTGTGGTAGCCCTTGAGCAGCCGGTTCGGGTCGGCCTTGCGCGATGCCTCGGTGAAGTCGTAGCCGTTGACGATGTCGCCGCGGTAGGCCGGCAGGGTGACATCGCCGCGGGTCTCGGTGTCGCTCGAGCGGGGCTTGGCGAACTGGCCCGCCATGCGACCCATCTTCACGACGGGCATCGACGCGCCGTACGTGAGCACGACGGCCATCTGCAGCACCGTCTTGATGCGGTTGCGGATCTGCTCGGCGGTGGCGCCGGCGAAGGTCTCGGCGCAGTCGCCGCCCTGGAGGAGGAACGCCTTGCCGGAGGCGGCACGCGCGAGGCGGTCGCGGAGGTTGTCGACCTCACCGGCGAAGACGAGCGGAGGCAGCGTCGCCAGTTCGGCGGATGCCTCGGCCACCGCGTCCGCGTCATACCACTGCGGCTGCTGCTTGATGGGCAGGGTCCGCCAATGGTCGAGTGCGTCGAGGTGCTGGAGCATCCCCCGATTCTAGCCGTGGCGCGAAGCGCACCGGTGCCGCGTGACGACCGGCCACCCGGCGTTCAGCGGGACGTCGGCTTCAGGCGGTCCTTGACGGTCGACGCGTAGACGTCGTCGTACTCCTGCTCCCCCAGCCGCTGCAGCGCGACCATGATCTCGTCGGTGATCGAGCGCAGGATGTAGCGGTCGCCCTCCATGCCCTCGAAGCGCGAGAAGTCGATCGGCTCCCCCACCACGATGCCGACCCGCACGATCCGCGGGATCCTGGTGCCGATGGGCATCATCGTGTCGGTGTCGACCATCACGACCGGCACGACCGGCACGTGCGCCTCGAGCGCCATGCGGGCGATGCCGGTGCGTCCGCGGTAGAGCTTGCCATCGGGGCTGCGCGTGCCCTCGGGGTAGATGCCGAGCAGGTCACCGCTCCCGAGCACCTGAAGACCCGTGTTGAGGGATGCCTCGGACGCCTTGCCGCCCGAACGGTCGATCGGCAGCTGTCCCGTGCCCTTGAAGAACATGCGGGTGGCCCAGCCCTTGAGCCCCTTGCCGGTGAAGTAGTCGCTCTTCGCGAGGAACACGACCGGCCGGTCGAGCATGAGGGGCAGGAAGATCGAGTCCACGAACGAGAGGTGGTTGCTCGCGAGGATCGCGGCACCCTCAGCGGGGACGTTGCGACGGCCGACGATCCACGGGCGCCAGATCGCCTTGACGATCGGTCCGATGACCACGTATTTCATCAGCCAGTAGAACATCGCGCTACGCCTCTGTCCCTGCCAGGTCGGCCGCTCCGATGAGGCCCGCGTCGTTGACGAGCTTCGCGATCTTGAAGCTCGCGATCGGCCGGTCGCCGTAGCCGGGTAGCGACTTCTCGTACGCGATGCGCATCGGCTCGAGGAGGGCGTCGCCGAGCTGGGCGACACCGCCGCCTATGACGAACAGCTCGGGGTCGAGTACCGCCTGGAAGCCGCCGCACGCCTCGCCCAGTGCGGTCGCGACGCGGCGCAGCGCCTCGGCGGCGCCGGGGTCGCCCGCGAGCACGAGGCGCGACACGGCGGGTCCGCTGATCTTGCCGCTCTCGGCACGGAGGCTCGCAAGGCCGGCACCGATGCCGCCGCCATCGGCGATGTCGTTGGCCTCGCGCTGCAGAGCGCGGCCCGACGCATACTGCTCGAGGCATCCGTGCTGACCGCAGCCGCACAGGATGCCGTCACGGATGAAGCGGATGTGGCCGAGTTCGGCGGCGACGCCGTGCCCGCCGCGGAAGAGCTTGCCGTCGAGCACGATCGCTCCGCCCACGCCGGTGCCCATCGTCAGCATGACCATGTGGCCGACCCCGCGCCCCGCGCCGAAGCGGAACTCGGCCCACCCTGCGGCGTTGGCGTCGTTCTCGATGGTGACCGGCAGTCCGATCCCCTCTTCGAGCGTCGCCTTCAGCGGCTCGTTGTGCCACGCGATGTTGGGGGCGTGGATGACGGTCGCGCGGTCACGGTCGATGAAACCGGCGGCGGCGACGCCCACGGCTGCGACATCGTGCGCACCGCGGAAGTAGCGGGCCATGTCGACCACGGCCTGGGCGAGCGCGGCGGTGTCGGTGGGCGTGTCGACGCGGAGCTGTTCGACGATGGCGCCCTCGGCGTCGACGACTCCGCCCGCGATCTTGGTTCCGCCGATGTCGATGCCGACCTTGAGCACGTTCTCCCTCTCCGTCCGCCGCACGCGCGACAGCGCCTTGAAGTCTATCCAGGCGGGCACTCTCCACATCCCCCGCTGAGTCCGATGTGACACCTGATTAGACTCGGATGAGATCCACCCGAGAATCTGTCGTCCGGTACCGAAGGAGCTGCCGTGGTCCAATTCGAAGTCCCCGCTATCGTCCCCGCCGACCCGCAGGCGAACGTCACCGATCTCCTGGTCGAGCGCGTCAAGAAGACGCCGAATCTCGCGCTGTTCGCCGTGCCTGAGGGTGACGGGTGGCGCGACATCTCCGCGGCGGAGTTCCAGAAGCAGGTCATCGCGCTGGCCAAGGGCTTCGTCGCCGGTGGCCTCGAGCCCGGCGACAAGGTGGGCTTCATCGCCCGCACCACCTACCAATGGACGCTCGTCGACTTCGCGCTGTTCTATGCCGGCGCGGTCATGGTGCCGATCTACGAGACCAGCTCGAGCGCGCAGATCGCGTGGAACCTGACCGACTCCGGCGCGGTCGCGATCATCACCGAGCTGCCCGACCACAGCGCGCGCCTGGCCGAGGCGCGCCCCGAACTGCCGCTCATCCGCTCCGCGTGGGAGATGCACGGCGGCGACCTCGACAAGCTCGTCGCAGAGGGCGCGAGCGTCACGGACGACGAGATCGAGCGGCGTCGCAACATCGCGAACGGCGCCGACATCGCCACGCTGATCTACACCTCGGGCTCGACCGGCCGGCCGAAGGGCTGCGTGCTGACGCACAGCAACTTCGTCGAGCTCTCCCGCAACGCCGCGAAGTCGCTGCACGAGGTGCTCGACATGCCCGGCGCGTCGACGCTCCTCTTCATCACGACGGCGCACGTGTTCGCCCGGTTCATCTCCATCCTCACCATCCACGCGGGCGTGAAGACGGGCCATCAGCCCGACACCAAGCAGCTGCTGCCCGCACTCGGGTCCTTCAAGCCGACGTTCCTCCTGGCCGTGCCCCGTGTGTTCGAGAAGGTCTACAACTCGGCCGAGCAGAAGGCCGAGGCCGGCGGCAAGGGCAAGATCTTCCGTGCCGCGGCGCACACCGCGATCGAGCACTCGCGCCTTCAGCAGGAGGGCAAGAAGATCCCCTTCGGCACGAAGATCAAGTTCGCGCTGTTCGACCGCCTCGTCTACAGCAAGCTGCGCGCGGCGATGGGCGGCCGTGTGGCATACGCCGTGTCGGGCTCCGCTCCCCTGGGTCCGCGTCTCGGGCACTTCTTCCACAGTCTCGGGGTCACGATCCTCGAGGGCTACGGCCTCACCGAGACGACGGCGCCCGCCACGGTCAACCTCGCGACCAAGTCCAAGATCGGCACCGTGGGTCCGGTACTGCCGGGTGTCGGCATCCGTCTCGCCGACGACGGCGAGATCCAGGTGCGCGGCATCAACGTGTTCAAGGAGTACTGGCGCAACGCCGAGGCCACCGCGGCCACGTTCGACGGCGACTGGTTCAAGACCGGCGACGTCGGCGCGTTCGACTCCGAGGGCTTCCTCACGATCACCGGCCGCAAGAAGGAGATCATCGTCACTGCCGGCGGCAAGAACGTCTCGCCCGCCGCGCTCGAGGACCCGATCCGCGCCAACCCGATCGTCGGGCAGGTCGTCGTCGTGGGCGACCAGAAGCCGTTCATCGCGGCCCTGGTGACCCTCGACCCCGAGATGCTCCCCGCCTGGCTGTCGAACAACAACCTGCCGGGCGACATGTCGCTCGCCGACGCCGCGAAGAACGACGCGGTGCGCGCCGAGGTGCAGCGGGCGATCGACATCGCGAACAAGAACGTCTCGCGTGCCGAATCGATCCGCAAGTTCACGATCCTTCCCACCGAATGGACCGAAGGCAGCGGCCACCTCACCCCGAAGATGAGCATCAAGCGCAACGTCATCCTCGAGGACTTCGCGGGCGACATCGACGAGATCTACACCGTCCCCGTCAACACGACGAACGTCTCGCTCTCGTAGCGGACGATGGATGCTGCAAGCCCCGGGCCCTCCTCAGGGTCCGGGGCTTCTCTTCTTGCGGTCAGCTGCTCACCTGTCACAAAGTGTTGATCGCGTCGGCATTTCGTGACAGGCGAGCGGAGAGGGTCAGAACCAGTCGGACTCACGGATCTCGCGCATCGCGACGCGACGCTGCTCCTTCGTGAGCCGGTCGAGGTAGAGGGTCCCGTCGAGGTGATCGGTCTCGTGCTGCAGCGCCTGAGCCAGGAGCCCTTCGCCTTCGAGCACGACCTCGTTGCCGTCGAGGTCGATGCCGACCACCTTGGCCCACGGGTATCGCACGGCGTCGTGCCAGAGGCCGGGGACCGACAAGCAGCCCTCGCCGATCGCCTCGGGCTCGCCCGAGACCTCGACCAGCACCGGGTTCAGCACATAGCCGATGTCGCCGTCGATGTTGTAGCTGAACGCGCGCAGGCCGACGCCGATCTGCGGCGCGGCGACGCCGGCACGGCCGGGTAGCTCGACGGTGTCGACGAGGTCGCGGACCAGGGCGCGCACGCCGTCGTCGATCTCGCCGATGGGGGCGCTGACGGACTTCAGGACGGGGTCGCCGAACACACGGATGGAGCGGACTGCCATCGGATGCCTCAGGCCGCCGACGCGAGGGAGCGCAGGCCCTCGACCACGGTCGCAGCGAGACGGCGGGCGGCATCGCGCGTCGCGGGCGACAGCTCGCGGAACACGATGGCGCTGCCGGCCGCGATGTGCGGGTCGTAGGGAACGCGCACGACCGCGCGCACGCGGGTGCGGAAGTGGGATTCCAGCTCATCGAGCTGGACGAGCGGATGCCCCGGCCGCGCGTTGTTGAGCACCACGACGGCGCTGCGCACCTTGTCGGCGTAGCCGTTGGTCTCGAGCCAGGTGAGCGTCTCGGACGCGAGCCGGGCCTCGTCGACGCTGAGGCCGGCGACGATCACGAGCTGGTCGGCGAGGTCGAGCGTGGCGCCCATCACGGAGTGGACGATGCCCGTTCCGGTGTCGGTGAGGACGACCGAGTAGTAGTGGGCCGCGAGGGCCGCGACATCCCGGTAGTCGGTGTCGTTGAAGGCCTCCGAGACGCGCGGGTCGGTGTCGGAGGCGACCACGTCGAGACGCGTCTCGTCGCGCGCGACGATGCCCGACAGGTCGTTGAAGCCGACGACCTCGGGGCTCATGCGAACCAGGTCGCGCACGGTCTTGCCGCTGTCGCGGGTGATGCGCTCGGCGAGCGTGCCGCGGTCGGGGTTGGCGTCGATCGCGATCACCCGGTCGTCGCGGGCGTCGGCCAGCGCCTGGCCGAGCAGGGTCGTCACGGTCGTCTTGCCGACGCCACCCTTGCGCGAGAGCACGGGCACGAAACGGGCACCGCCGGCGAGCGGAGCCGCGATGCGACGGTCGAGCTCCTTGCGGGCCTTCGCGCGCTTGCTGTCGCCGAGGTTGATTCGCTTACCCGAGATCGAGTAGAGGAAGTGCTGCCACGCTCCCTCGGGTTCGGGGCGCAGCACCTGGTGCGGGTCGAGCAGGCGATCGGCGGTGAGCAGGTCGGCGGTCTCGCGGTCGGCCTCGAACTCGCCGAGGCGCTTCGAGGTGAGGGCGACATCCGCACGAGGGAACGGCGCGCGCTCGACGGCGGAGCGATCCGCCGGGCGGTCGACGAGGGGCTGGGCGCCGGTGTGGTTGGCCTCGCGGCGCGTCGCGGGCATCGGAGCCGTGGCGGGCTTCG
>DATEOM010000358.1:0-5638 GCA_035274105.1 Microbacterium sp. | reverse complement strand
CTCCTTGGCGTCGTCGCCGATGTCGAGGCCGCGCACGAACTCCGCGAGCTCGGGGGCGCCGACGCGGCGGCCGCGGGTGAGGTCCTTGAGGAGCGCGTAGGGGTCGCTGATCTGCGAACGGCCCGCGGCGATCTCGGCGCGCACGACGGTCTGGATCGCCTCGGCGAGCACCTCCCAGTTGCCGTCGAGGTCGGCCAGCAGCACGTCCTCGGCGAGCGAGATCTCCTTGAGGCCCCGCTGCAGGTTGTCGAGCGCGAGCAGCGAGTGGCCGAACGCGACGCCGATGTTGCGCTGCGTCGTCGAGTCGGTGAGGTCGCGCTGCAGGCGGCTCGTGACGAGCGTCTGCGAGAGCGTGGCGAGCAGGCCGCCCGAGATCTCGAGGTTCGCCTCGGCGTTCTCGAACCGGATCGGGTTGATCTTGTGCGGCATCGTCGACGAGCCCGTGGCGCCGGCCACCGGGATCTGCGTGAAGTAGCCGATCGAGATGTACGTCCAGATGTCGGTCGCGAGGTTGTGCAGGATGCCGCCGGCGTGACGCACGCGGTCGTACAGCTCGACCTGCCAGTCGTGCGACTCGATCTGGGTCGTCAGGATGTTGAAGTCGAGGCCCAGCCCCTCGATGAACGCGCGCGAGACCTCGGGCCAGTCGACGTCGGGAGCAGCCGAGAGATGCGCCGACCACGTGCCGGTCGCGCCCGAGAACTTCGCGAGGTACTCGCCGCCCTCGATCTGGTCGGCGACGCGGGCGAGGCGCCACGCGAACACGCCGAGCTCCTTGCCCATGGTCGAGGGTGTCGCGGGCTGGCCGTGCGTGCGCGAGAGCATCGCGGCGTCGCGGTGGTTCACGGCGAGCTCGGTGAGCGCGGCGATGACGGCGCGCAGCTTCGGCAGCCACACCCGCTGCACGGCGCGCTGCACAGTGAGGGCGTACGAGGTCGAGTTGATGTCTTCGCTGGTGCACGCGAAGTGGGTCAGCTCGGCGATCGCGTCGAGGCCGAGTGCCGAGAGGCGGTCGCGCACCAGGTACTCGACGGCTTTGACGTCGTGGCGCGTCACCGACTCCTTCTCGGCGAGCCAGTCGATCTCGGACTGCCCGAACTCGAGGTACAGCGCGCGCAGGCGCTCCTTGTCGGCGTCGGCGAGAGGAGAGGTGCCGAACAGCGAGCGGTCGGTGAGGGCGATGAGCCACTCGACCTCGACCTCGACGCGGGCGCGGTTCAGGCCCGCTTCGGAGAGGTACTCGCCGAGCTCGCCGACCGCGGGGCGGTAGCGACCGTCGAGGGGGCTGAGGGGCTGCGGAGGCAGAGAGGTCATGGGGACTCCCGTCGGTCTCGGAGAAGACGACCGTCGATCCGGTGTCTTCACACCGGGCGGATGGCGGGTTCGAGTTGCCGGAAGAGCGCCCGGCTCGCGCTCTCGATCATACCGAGCACCTCGTCGAACATTCCGGGCCCGGCATAGTACGGGTCGGGCACGTCCATCGAGCGGGCGGCCGGGTCGAACGACAGCAGCAGCGCGATCTTGTCGGCGTCGCCCTCGGTCCGGGCCCAGCCGCGAAGGATCCGCTCGTGACTGCGGTCCAGCGCGACGACCAGATCGCTGCGCGCGAAGTCCGAGTGGGTGAACTGCCGCGCGCGGTGATGGCGCCCGTCGTAGCCCGCCCGCTCGAGGGCCTCGATCGTGCGGAGGTCGGCCTGCTCGCCCACGTGCCAGTCGCCGGTGCCGGCACTCGTCGAGGCGACGCGCGCGCCCAGGCCCGCGGCATCCGCGAACCCCCGGAACACCACATCCGCCATCGGCGACCGGCAGATGTTCCCGGTGCACACGAACACGACGCGGAAGGGCGTCGCGTCGGTCGCGGTCATGGGTTCCATTCTGGACCGAGCGGACACCGAACGTTAAGGAGTTCTCCTTCCAGGGTCTTTCGATGACGGATGCTGCCCCCCTAGCTTGTGACGGACGGGCGGCGACCCCTGCCGCCCGCGTCCCCCATCGCGATCCACCGATCGCCGTCGTTCGTGGAGGTTCCGTGTCCCCAGCACCCCGTCGATTGACAGCCGCACTAGCGGCTCTCTCCCTGGCCGTCGCCGGAGTCGTGGCATTCGCCGCGCCGGCGGCCGCAGCATCCGGCGATCTGCTCATCAGCGAGTACGTCGAAGGCTCCGGCTACAACAAGGCGATCGAGATCTACAACCCGTCCACCGCCCCCGTGGATCTCGCCGCGGCGGGCTACGAGCTGCAGGTCTCGTTCAACGGCGGCTCGTCGACGGGGTCGTTCGCGCTCAGCGGCACGGTGGCGGCCGACGACGTCTTCGTGTTCACCCAGGACACCAGCGGGTCGAGCATCGTCGATGCGGACCTGCTCGCCAAGGCCGACCAGAAGACGACCGCCTCCCTCTTCAACGGGGACGACGCCATCGTCCTGCTCAGGAACGGCGTCATCGTGGACGTCTTCGGTCAGGTCGGGTCCGATCCGGGCTCCGCGTGGGGCACGGGCGACAACAGCACCGTGAACCACACGCTCCGCCGAGCCGCCGACATCTGCGTCGGCGACACGAACGCGGCGGACGCGTTCGACCCCTCGGCCGGCTGGATCGGGTTCGCGCAGGACGCGTTCGACGGCCTCGGCACCCACGACGCGGACTGCGCTCTGCCGCCGACCGATCCCGGCACAGACCCCGACCCCGATCCCGTGGCGGACTGCGCGGCCACCCCGGTGACGATCGGGTCGGTGCAGGGCTCCGGCACCGCGTCGCCGATCGCAGGGCAGGACGTGCTGATCGAGGGTGTCGTCGTCGGCGACTTCCAGACCGGCGGGTTCGACGGCTACTACGTGCAGGACGCCGGCGACGGCGATCCGGCGACCTCCGACGGCATCTTCGTCTACGCACCGGGCGGGGCGGCGGTGAGCCCCGGTGACAGCGTCAGCGTCGCGGGTGACGTCGCGGAGTTCTACGGCCTCACGCAGGTCGTGGCCGCCGCCGTAGAGGTGTGCGCGACCGGGCAGGCGCTGCCGGCACCGGCCCCGCTCACCCTCCCGGCGACGACCGCGCAGCGCGAGGCGCTCGAGGGCATGTACGTGACGCTGCCGCAGAACCTCGCGATCGGCGAGACCTTCGAGTACGGCCGCTTCGGCACGATCACCCTCACCGACGGGCGTCTCGACCAGCCGACCGCGGTCGTCGAGCCGGGCGCGCCGGCGAACACGGTCGCGGCGGCCAACCTCGACAACACCATCACGCTCGACGACGGGCGCGGCAGCCAGAACCCCGACCCCGCCATCCACCCGGACGGCGAGGTCTTCACGCTCGATCACTCGTTCCGCAGCGGTGATCTCGTGCAGAACGCGATCGGCGTGCTCGACTACCGGTTCGACACGTGGGGCGTGCAGCCGACGGACGGCGCCGACTTCACCGTCGCGAACGCGCGGACGGGCGTGCCCGATGTGGGCGGCGATCTGAAGATCTCGAGCTTCAACGTGCTGAACTACTTCACGACGATCGACCCGACGCCGAACAACTCGAACGACGATGACCGCACCCGCGGCGCCGACTCGGAGGAGGAGTTCCTGCGTCAGCAGGCCAAGATCGTGGCGGCGCTCGCCGAGATCGACGCCGACGTGTTCGGTCTGCTCGAGATCGAGAACAATGCCACCGCCGTGCAGGCGCTCGCCGACGCGCTCAACGCGAAGGTCGGCGCGGGCACCTATGTGCCGGTGACGACCGGGGTCATCGGCACCGACGCCATCGCCACGGCCGTCCTCTACAAGCCGTCGACGGTCACACCGGTCGGGGCGTACCAGCTCATGACGAGCGCCGTCGACCCGGCCTGGTCGGACGACCGCCATCGTCCCGCGCTCACGCAGCGGTTCGCGGCGAACGAGTCGGGCGACGAGTTCGTGGTGTCGGTCAACCACCTGAAGTCGAAGGGCTCGGCGTGCTCTGAGAGCCCCGATCTCAAGGACGGCCAGGGCAATTGCAGCGCGTCGCGCACGGCCGCGGCGAAGGCCCTCACGACCTGGCTGAACACCACGGTCGCACCCGACGGGCGGGCGATCGTGATCGGCGACCTCAACTCGTACGACCACGAGGATTCGATCGACGCGTTCGTCGCGGGCGGCTTCACCGACCTCGAGAAGCAGTTCAACGGCGAGCACGCGTACTCGTACGTGTTCGACGGCCAGCTGGGCTACCTCGACTACGCGCTCGCGCAGCCCGAGCTCACCGCGGACGTGTCGGGTGTGAAGACCTGGCACATCAACGCCGACGAGCCGAGCCTGATCGACTACGACATGTCGTTCAAGCTGGCGGCGCAGGACGCGCTGTACGCGCCCGACCCGTACCGGTCGAGCGACCACGACCCGGTGATCGTGGGGCTGAACCTGACGCCCGACACGACCGACCCCACCATCGAGGTAGCGGCCGACCCGGAGCTCGTGTGGCCGCCGAACAACAAGATGCGCACGGTCGAGTTCACGATCGACGCCGCCGATGACCGCGGCGACGTGACCGTCGAGCTCACCCACGTCAGCGACACCGGCGCGCGGGCAGCGTGGACCTCGGTCGACGACGACACGTTCGAGGTCCAGGCCGCGAAGGGCGCCGTCTACCGCTTCACCTGGACGGCGACGGATGCTGCGGGCAACACCGCGACCGACACCGTCGAGGTGGTCGTCGGCCGATAGTCACGACCGCTCGGCCCGGAGGGGCGCCGTTCCGCAGCGGAGCGGCGCCCCTCCGTGTGCGCGTCTCCTCCACATCGGGTGAAGCCGGCGGAGTGTGAACAGATCGCCGCCGCAGCGTCCCGCGGCGGCCCCCGTCCCGCGACGATCGGCAGGTGACACTCCTACCACCGGCCGCCCACCCCACATCCCACCAGCTCGCCCAGGTGGCCCGCGAGCTCGCCCGGCTCATCGACCGGATCGCGGACGCTGCGCTCGCCGCCCGCGGACTCGCCGACGCCGTCGACTGGCAGGCGAAGTCGGCGACCGTGTTCCATGATCGTGCGACGCTCTGGGCCGGCGACGTCTCAGGGCTCGCGTGCCTGGCCGAGACGGCCCGCCTCGACGTGACGCGGGCGCAGGATCGTGCGGCCTTCGCGGAGTCCTTCACCGGCCTGTTCCCGGGGGCGCAGCGATGAGCGGCACGAAGCCCGGACCCGATCTCTACAACCCTGACCTGGCGCCGGAGGTGGGGCGCCTCGGCCCGAACGAGGGCGTCATCGGCCTCATCGCCGAGCACTGGCCGCGGGTCGATGACGGTCTGCAGATCCGCGGCGGGGGCGCGGTCTCCGTCGACACCGCGACGCTCTCCGCGACAGCGGTGCGCTTCGACACCACGAGGGAGGAGCTCGTCGCGATCGGCGAGCGACTTCGCTCACTCCGCAGCGAGTTGGCGACACTGCCGGAGCACACCGGCGACGCCCGTGCCTCAGCATCCATGCTCGCCGCGAAGCTCGACGCGGTGCAGGTCGAGGCCGACGAGATCGCCGCCGCGCTGCGGGAGGCCGGCTACGCGTACGAGATGGTCGAGATCGAGGCGGAGCACCGAGCCGCCGTGCTCGCGGGCGACACCGCCCGGGCGCAGCGCCTCGACGCCCGGCTGACCGCGCTCGCCGACGCGCATCCCGACGCCTGGCG
>DATEOM010000357.1:0-3169 GCA_035274105.1 Microbacterium sp. | reverse complement strand
GGGCGAACTGGACGGTGGCATCGCGTCGCGCCCGGGCGGACAGCGAGAGCACCGCGTGGGACTGCTCGCCGCCGCCGTGGAGTCCTGTGACGACGTCGGAGTGGAGGATCCGCGCCCCACCGGCGAAGAAGCCTTCATAGAGCGACAGCACGCGAAGGGTCATGAGGCACCTCCCGGGTAGAGGAACGACGGACGAGTCGGATGCCGGAACCTCCGTTCCGCCCGTCCACTGTCGGCGCCGGTGCCGGTCGATCCATCGTCGGGGCCGCACGCCTCGATGTCGATGAACAGCCGGGGTGGATCGGGTGAACGCTCGCCGCGCGTCCGCCGCGCAGGGAGAGCACGTCAAGCGCCGGACCGGCCAGGTCCCGGCGCGACGTTCATGTGCTCTCGCCGAGGTCACACGATCCGTACGTCGATAACGTGCGCTCTCGGCGAGAGCACACGATGTCGTCGCTGACGCCGAACGCGCCGGCTCAGCGGGGGCGGCTCGCGGCCATGCGCCCGTCGGGGTCGAGCCGGGCGAGCACGGCGGCGGTGATCTCGCGCAGCTGCTCGGCCTGCTCGGGCGTGATCACGTCGAGCAGCACGTGGCGCACGGTCTCGACGTGCCCGGGGGTCGCCTGCAGCACCTTGCGGCGGCCGTCGGCGGTGATCACGGCGTCGGTCGCTCGGGCGTCGGCGGCGTTGCGCTCGCGGCGCACGAGGCCGCGCGCCTCGAGCCGCGAGATCACATGCGACAGGCGGGGCAGCGTCGCATTCGTCATCGACGCGAGCTCCTTCATCTGGAGGCGATGGTCGTCGGCGTTCGACAGCATCGACAGCGCGAAGTAGTCGAAGTGCGTGAGGTCCTCGTCGCGCAGCAGCTGGGCGTCGAGTTCGCGCGGCAGCAGTTCGAGAAGGGCGGCGAACGGCACCCAGGTGTCCTGCTCGTCCGCCGTGTAGAACCTCGGGCTGGTCATCCTCCGATTCTAGGAATAGTTGTGGCGACAAGCGAGTTGTTCTCAATCAGATGCTTGAAGCTACAAGCAATCCGTCCGACAGGAGAACAGCATGACCACGATCACGATCTTCGGAAACGGCAACATGGGCCAGGCCATCAGCGGTGTGCTCGCCCGCGGCGGCGCCGACATCCAGCACATCGGCAGCGCCGACACCGGTGCCACCGTGAACGGCGACATCGTCGTGCTGGCCGTCCCGTACCCGGCTCTCGCGCAGATCACCGCCGCGTACGGCACGCAGCTCACCGGCAAGACCGTCGTCGACATCACCAACCCGCTCGACTTCTCGACCTTCGACGCCCTCGTCGTGCCCGCCGGCAGCTCGGCCGCCGCGGAGCTCCAGTCCGCCCTCCGCGAGTCGACGGTGCTGAAGGCTTTCAACACCAACTTCGCCGCGACCCTCGTGAGCGGCCGCGAGGGCGACGGCACGACCACCGTGCTCGTCGCGGGCGACGACGCCGACGCGAAGGCCGGCCTCATCGCCGCGATCACCGCCGGCGGACTCGAGGCCGTCGACGCGGGCTCCCTCGCCCGCGCGCACGAGCTCGAGTCGATCGGCTTCCTGCAGCTGACCCTCGCCGTGGGCGAGCAGATCGGCTGGACCGGCGGTCTCGCGCTCGTGCGCTGACCCCTCGGCGCCCGTCGCCGCCGCGGGGCGGGCGTTTCCACGCCCCTGCCGCCTGTGGTCGGTGAGACGACAGTTGCGGGACGAGACCATGGGCTTTCCCCAGGGTCTCGTCCCGCAACAGTCGTCTCACCGGCGGGAAGCGGACAGCCGCGAGCCGCGCCCTTTCCCGGCCACGCGGAGCCTCCTCAGGCGATGCGCGTTCCCGACGGCAGGCGTCCGGCGGGGGTGCGCGTGCGCGCCCACGCCCACCACATCAGGCCAGCGGCGAGCAAGAGCTGCAGCGCCATGCCGACGAACCAGCTCGGCGTCGACTGGTCGATGACCTCCGCGGGTGTGGGTCGTTCGTCCTGGAGCGGAGGCGCGCAGTCGTCCCAGCGCTGCTCGAACTCGGGTGGCTGCTGAGCCGCGCGCACGCCGAACTTGATCTGGCCGAAGAGGTCGTTCGGGTTGCCGTACTGGTCGTACTGCGTGGGCGTCGCATCGGCCAGGATCACGAACGGGTTCGCGGCGAGCAGCCACCACACGTGATCGAATCGCGGCACCTCGTAGGTCGACGTGTGCCATTCGCCGCACGTGACCTCGATGTCGTCGTCGCACGGGTACTCGTCGCTCGGCGTCTCGCCGGGCATGCACGGGAAGCTGTCGCCAGAGTACTGGTCGTATTCGATCGAGCGGTAGTGGTTGGTCACCTCGGACCGCATCGTCATGCCGACGAGCGCGAACGCGATGAGCGTGCCGACGACGAGCGCCGCGACGACCAGGTAGGTCGTGGCGACGGAGAACAGCGGACGCGACAGAATGCCGCTCAGCGCGACGCCGATCGCCGAGATGATGCCGACCTCGAACACGAGCACGAGCAGCGACACCGTGATCGTCGCCGGCGCTCCCCCGCCCCCGAGCGTCGCGAGCACGAGGAACGGCACCGACACCGCGACGAACGCGAGGCCCGTGACCCACGCGGCGAGGAACTTGCCGAACAGGATCTCGAAGGTCGTCGCCCGTGTGACCTGCACGGGCGCGAGGGTCGCAGCATCCCGATCTCCGTTGATCGCGTTGCCGCTCAACGTGGGTGAGACGAGCACGACGAGGAGCAGCGTGATGTAGACGATCGTGGAGTAGATCGCCCCGCCGGGCTGCAACGCCGACCCCCACGCGAGGAACGACAGCCCGGTCACGATCGCGAGCAGCAGCGCGAAGACGCCGAGCAGCACGTACCAGGCGATGCTCCGGGTGCGCTGCGTCAGCTCGAGTCCGACGATGGTGCCGAGTCGCTGACCGTTCACGAGGTCGCCTCGCCCTCGTCGTCGGCCCGCGCCGGTGGTTCGGACGGCGGTGGCGCCTGCGGCGGGCGCCCGTCGCCGAGGTCGAGGAACGTGCGCTCCAGCGCGCCCTGCGCGGCTGCGAACTCCACCACGTCGAGTCCCGCGCCGACGAGGTCCCGCAGCGCGGCGGCAGCGGCATCCTCCGATTCGAACGACACCACGACATCACGGCGGTCGACGCCCAGGCTCTCGACGGGGATCCGCAGGGCGTCCGCCAC